>NZ_DBGS01000057.1:0-704 GCF_002295455.1 Thalassospira sp. UBA848
CTTGATACCCTTGCCGGGTTCTTTGCGATTGATGAAAAGCCGACCGGTTCAAAAGATCCGTTTGCTTTGCGTCGTGCGGCATTGGGTGTCATTCGTCTGGTTCTGGAAAACGGTTTGCGTTTGCCGCTTGGGCGTATCTTTGCCTTTGCAGTTTCCCAGTACCCGGCAGATATTCGTCGTGACGAGGCGGTCGAAGACCTTTTGGCCTTCTTTGCTGACCGTCTCAAAGTCCATCTGCGTGAACAGGGTGTCCGCCATGATCTGGTGTCGGCCGTGTTTGCCCTGGATGGCGAGGACGATCTTGTCCGCCTGTTGGCCCGTGTTGAAGCGCTTTCCGATTTTGTCTCTGGCGAAAGCGGCGTCAACCTGATGGCCGGATACAAGCGTGCGTCTAACATTCTGCGCATCGAAGAGAAAAAGGACGGAACGTCCTATGACGCGGACGTTTCCGCGGATCTTCTGAGCCTGGAAGAAGAACGCAATCTGTATGAGGCGCTCATTGATGTCCGGCACAAGGCCTTGCCACTTCTGCGTGACGAGGACTACGCCGCGGCCATGACCGAATTTGCGCGGTTGCGTGAACCGGTCGATACATTCTTCGAAAAGGTTACGGTCAATAGCGACAATGCTGACGAACGTGCCAACCGCTTGAAGCTGTTGGCACAAATTCGCACAGCGTTGCACGATATTGCCGACTTCTCGAA
>NZ_DBGS01000057.1:1081-49567 GCF_002295455.1 Thalassospira sp. UBA848
GACCAGATGAGGAAAAGGCAAGATGACCAAATGGGTTTACGGTTTCGGTGGCGGTAGCGCCGAGGGCCGTTCGGATATGCGTGAACTTCTGGGCGGCAAGGGTGCCAACCTTGCCGAGATGTGCAATCTCGGACTTCCTGTCCCGCCCGGCTTTACCATTACAACCGAAGTCTGCACGGCGTTTTACGACAATAACCGTGCCTACCCGGATGGTCTGAATGCCGAGGTCGAAAGTGCCTTGGCCTCTGTTGAAAAACTTGTGGGCCGCACATTCGGTAATGCCAAGGACCCGCTTCTTGTGTCGGTCCGTTCTGGTGCACGCGCATCCATGCCCGGCATGATGGACACCGTCCTTAACCTTGGTCTGAATGACGAGACGGTCGAAGGTCTGGCAACAGTGTCAGGCGACCGTCGTTTTGCCTATGACAGTTACCGCCGCTTCATTCAAATGTATGGTGACGTCGTTCTGGGCGTTGATCATTATCACTTTGAAGACATCCTTGAGACCGTCAAGGAAGACAAGGGTGTTACCCTTGATACCGACATGGGCGCAGATGACTGGGCCGAAGTCGTTGAGGCATTCAAGAAAAAAGTCAAAACCGAACTGGGCGAGCCATTCCCCCAGGATCCCCGCGAACAGCTGTGGGGTGCCATTGGTGCCGTGTTTGGCAGCTGGATGAATGCGCGTGCCAACACCTATCGTCGTTTGCACAACATCCCGGCCAGCTGGGGCACGGCGGTCAACGTGCAGGCGATGGTCTTTGGCAATATGGGCGATGACTGTGCTACTGGTGTTTGCTTCTCGCGCAACCCGTCAACCGGCGAAGACCGGTTCTATGGCGAATATCTGATCAATGCGCAGGGCGAAGATGTGGTTGCCGGCATTCGCACACCAGCCCCGCTGACCGAGATTGAAAAACAGGAATCCGGTTCGGACCTGATTTCGATGGAAGCTGCCATGCCGGTCGTCTTCAAGGAGCTTTGCGACATCCGCGAAAAGCTTGAATCCCATTACCGCGACATGCAGGACATGGAATTCACCGTTGAGTCCGGCAAGCTTTACATGCTCCAGACGCGTGCGGGCAAGCGCACGGCAAAGGCCGCCTTGCGGATTGCCGTCGAAATGTGCCGCGATGGCGTGATTTCCAAGGAAGACGCCATCAGACGCGTCGACCCGGCACAGCTCGATCAGTTATTGCACCCGACCCTTGATCCCGATGCGGCCCGCAAGGTCGTTGGCATGGGCCTGCCGGCGTCGCCCGGCGCGGCTTCTGGCCAGATCGTCTTTTCGGCCGAGGTTGCCGAAGAATGGGCAGGCAAGGGGCGCAAGGTCATTCTGGTGCGCATCGAAACAAGCCCGGAAGATATCGCGGGCATGCATGCCGCGCAGGGCATTCTGACATCGCGCGGCGGCATGACCAGCCACGCAGCCGTGGTTGCACGTGGCATGGGTACACCGTGCGTTTGCGGTGCAGGTGCGATCAAGATCGACTACGCCAACAAAACCATGATGTCTGGCGGTGTGACCCTTAAGGAAGGGGATGTGATTACCCTTGATGGCGCAACCGGCGAAGTCATGCTGGGCGAAGTTGCGACCCTGAAGCCCGATCTTTCTGGTGATTTCTCGCAGCTTATGGAATGGGCAGACGCCTTGCGTCGCCTTAAAATCCGCACCAATGCCGAAACTCCGGAAGAGGCCGAAACTGCGCGTGGTTTCGGGGCAGAAGGCATTGGCCTTTGCCGGACCGAACACATGTTCTTTGATCCGGAACGCATTGTCTCGATGCGCGAGATGATCCTGGCCGAAACAGAGCAGGGCCGTCGTGCCGCATTGGCAAAACTTCTGCCCTATCAGCGTCAGGATTTTATTGACCTGTTTCGCATCATGAAGGGGCTTCCGGTTACCATTCGCTTGCTGGATCCGCCGCTCCATGAATTCCTGCCGCACGGTGATGCCGAAATTGCCGAGGTGGCCAAGGCCGCCGGTGTGTCAGAGGCCATCGTCAAGCGCCGCCTGCTTGATCTGGCCGAAGCCAACCCGATGCTGGGGCATCGTGGATGTCGCTTGGGGATAAGCTATCCGGAAATCTACGAGATGCAGGCACGTGCCATTTTCGAGGCCGCGATTGAGGTTTCCAAAAACGGTGGCGATCCGGTCATTCCGGAAATCATGATCCCGTTGATCGTTGGCAAAAAGGAACTCGAAATCCTGAAAGGCGCCATCATCAAGGTCGCAGCCGAGGTCGAAGACGAAAAAGGTGCCAAGCTGAAATATCTGGTCGGCACCATGATCGAATTGCCACGTGCAGCATTGCGGGCAGGCGAAATTGCCGAAGAAGCCGAATTCTTCAGCTTCGGTACCAACGACCTCACCCAGACCACGTTTGGTCTGTCACGTGATGACGCGTCGCGCTTCCTTGATACCTATATCTCCAAGGATATCTTTGCGGGCGATCCGTTCGTATCGCTTGATCAGGAAGGCGTTGGTGAACTGGTCAGCATTGCCGCAGAACGCGGCCGTGCGACGCGCGGTGACATCAAGCTTGGCATTTGCGGTGAACATGGTGGTGACCCGGCATCCATCGCCTTTTGCGAGGCACAGGGACTTGATTACGTGTCATGTTCCCCGTACCGCGTGCCGATTGCGCGCCTTGCCGCCGCACAGGCAGCCCTGGGTAAATAAGCGCCAGACGAACATCGTTTCGCGATCACGAACGGCAACGGGAAATCCCGTTGCCGTTATTTTTTGCCTGATTGCGAAGGGGGATCGTTGCGCTGGGCATGGTGTTTCATCACCAGCATGCCGCCCACCGATAGACCAAGAAGCAACAGGATAATGCCGCCAATCTTGAAGATCTTCTCGTAGAGAAGCCGGTTGTGATATTCCGCCTCGCGCAGCTCTTTCAGATGCGTGATCACCGCATCAAGCTGTCCGCGATAACGTAACTCCGGGGCAAGCGTGCTTTCGTATCGTACAGCACGCAAAAGCATGTTCAGGCGTTCTACCGCATCCAGGTAGTTTTCCTCTGTCATGCGGGCCTGTTCGATTGTGGGCCTCAGGACCGGTGTTTCTTCCGAGCCAAGAAAATGACCCGGATAGTTCTTCAGATCCGGCCATTGATGGTCCAGACAGTCACGAACATTGGTAACGATGGCACCACATGGAACAATCTTCTGCGAATAAAATCTAAGCAGCGTGCCAAGCGCCATCTGTTTGATTTGATGACCCTTGCGGTTATAGGCCTCGGTAATTGTCGCGAGTTCTTTTTCGGCCTCGGTTATCGACATTTCAGAAACAGGAACGTCACTCAGGCCAGGCGCAGGTTGCTGGGCTTTCGACATGGCAGGTCCAATGGCAAGCACGCAAAGTACCGCCAAAACGCCCATGCAAGGATGACCCATAATCCAAAGTTTCATTGCAGTTCCCGGTTTCGCATCTCATGCAGGCCCTAAACCTAACATATGGGATTTTGGTTCGTTGAAACAGGTTCGAACGACAAACGGGCCCCGCAAGACGGAGCCCGCTCAAAACGTTTGTCTCTGATTGGTTGTCGGGTTCAGGCGGCATTTTCCGGCAACTGAACCCAGTCAGGGACAGAAACGGTGACCTTCGCATCGCCCGCACGCAGGTCTGCATCATCGTCGACCCGTTCAAGCCGAACAAGTGCCAACCCGAACTCGCCATGGACAGATCGAATGATACCGGCTTCCTTGTCGCCATTCATGATCGGTGTGCCAGTGTTTGGTGCTGGCCCGTCAATCTTGACTGGCAATAGGCGCTTGCGCACAAGGCCGCGATATTTGGTCCGGGCCGTAAGCTCCTGACCCATATAGCAGCCCTTTTTGAAATCCACACCGCCAAGCTCTTCAAAGCCGCTTTCAAGCAGGATGGATTTATCGACTTCCATTTCCTCGCTGCCGTTTGGAATGCCAAGCATCACACGCATCTGGTGATAGGTTTCGACATCGCTTTCCTCGGCACCGATGGCCGCCATTTCGGCAAGCGCATTTTTGGGCAGAAGGACACGTGCACCCATTGCGGCAAGTCGGGGATCAACTGCCTTGATCCCGTCGGCCATATGCGCGGTCGCACCGGGTGTCGCATCCAGCGACAGGGATGAAAGTGCATCTTTGCCAAAGACGGCAATGACATCATAGCTGTCGCTGACATCTGTCAGTTCGGCCTTGGCGCGGAGTTTATACATGCGAAGTTTCTTGAACAGTTCGGCCGCGCGCTCGCCATTCTCGCCGCGCTCGCATTCTATCAGCAAGCTGTCTTCATCCTGATGATAGATAAAGAAATCAAACAGGAACTTGCCCTGCGGCGACAACAGCGCGCCATAGCCCGATTTCTCGGGCGAAATGGTTTCGATATTGTTTGATACCAGCCCTTGCAGGAAGCTGACCCGGTCCGGGCCGCTGACCCGGATCACCGCGCGATCCGGCAAAAGGGCGTATAATGTCTCACTCATGATGTTTATGGCTCCGGTAAATCGGAATTGTTTGAGCGGAATGTGGGGTAATCACAGAATTTTCGCAAGAGCTGTCTGTGCGGATAAGGGCCGGGTAAGCTATAAGAAAACCCTTCATAAAACGCCGTCGAACGGATAGAACCAAACTTATGAAAATCTTGATGCTTGATCAGTCCATCGGCTTTGATCCCAAGGATCGCGAAGCCCGTCCTCTCGGAACATGCCAGCGCGCTTTCATTGCCCTGGCAGAGTCCCTTGTTGCCCGTGGTCACAAGGTCGAAGCGCGCCGTAATGGTGGCATCGACAAGGACATGCATGGCGTTGCCTGGCGACAGCTTGAAGCTGAACTGCCACCCTTTGGCGGTGATGCGGTCAATACCGTGATTGTCTGGCGCGATCCGGCGTTGCTCAACCACGCTTCTGTCCCCGAAGATGCAAACATCGTGTTCTGGTTTGATGGTGACCCGGCTCGGTTGAATGCGGATGATGTGCGTTTGGTCCTGCAGGAAAAGAAAGTTCAGGTCATCTTTACCGATGATGCGCAGGCAAATGCCTTTGATGCTGAACTCGCCAAAAAGCCGGTGGTCGTCAAACCGGGCGCGACAACATCCTTTGTCATGGCATCGAACATGCACTGGGCATTTGAATCGCGTGATGAACTGGCCGTAACCGTTGCCAATAGCTCCACCGGCATTGCCCAGATCATTCGCATTTGGGAAACGTACGTTGCGCCCAAAGCACCGAATGCGATTCTTGAAGTCTATGCTTATGACCTGTTTAGTGCCATGGCCGGTGAAAACGACAGCGTATCAGATGACCTGCTTGATATGGTGCGATCCGCCGTCGACAAGGGGGTAAGGGTTCACCATCCCAAGCCTGAGGCTGATATGGCCGAAACCGTTGCCAATGCACGCGCGTTCCTGCATCACGGCAAGTATGGGACAGATTATGTCGGGCAGTGGCTTGTCGATGCACTGGGGGCGGCAACACCGGTTGTCTCCTATGGCGGGATTGCCAAAAGCCGGGTTGAGGATGGCAAGACGGGTTACATCGTCCCGGACGAGGCGGCATTTGGCAATATCACAACGCAGCTTCTGACCGATCGTTCCTTCTTTGCCAGCCAGTCCGAAGCCGCGCGCAATGATCGCCGCGAATGGATCCATGTCGCTGGCGAGCTGGAGAAACTGTAAGCCGTGCGCCTGCTGTTCATAACGTCAAACCGTCTGGGCGATGCGGTGCTTTCGACATCGGTTCTGCGCCATTATGTCGAAACCTATCCCGGTATCCGCGTGACGGTCGCCTGCGGCCCGGTTGCTGCACCGATTTTCGAAGGTGTTCCAAACCTCGAACGCATCATCAAAATGCCAAAGCAAAAGCGCGGTGGCCATTGGTGGAAGCTCTGGAAATCGGTCGTCCTGAACTGGTGGGACATCATCGTCGATCTGCGCGGCAGTGCGACCGCCTATGTATTGCCGGGTTGGAAACGGGTGGTGTTGCCGGGGAATGATGACAGTATGCATCGGCTGGAACAGTTGGGCAAAATGATCGGTGTTGAACCACCACCCCTCCCACAAGTCTGGATTGGTCAAAAGGAACGGGATCGGGCACAGCAGATATTGCCAAAGACGGGGCGACCTTTGTTGGTTGTTGGGCCAACTTCAAACTGGGTGGGAAAAACTTGGCATCCCGAAAGGTTCATAGAGGCGATTTCACTGCTGACAGGTGCAGGATGTGTGCTTGAAGGGGCACACGTCCTGTTGGTTGGTGCCCCAAACGAGCGCGAGATGGCAGCTCCTGTTCTTCAGTCAATTCCTGAAGAACAACGGTCGGAGATATTCGGGAACGAGAGCCTCCTGACCGTGATGGCTTGTCTTGAACGTGCTGACTTGTATCTCGGAAATGACTCTGGCCTCATGCATATGGCAGCGGCGTCAGGCTGCCCGACAATCGGACTTTTCGGTCCATCACGCGACGAACACTATAGGCCTTACTCCAAATGGGGCCGGGCAGTTCGGACAGACTGGTCTTTCGACAAGATCATTGCAAACCGTGAGAGCCACTTATCGAAAGAGAATCTGATGGAAACCTTGCCGGTTTCCAAAGTTGTCGAAGCAGCAATTCAATTGGTCAATGACCATCGCAAGCAGGAACAGGTCAATGACTGACAAAAGACCCAGCATTTCGGTTGTTATTTGTGCCCACAACGAAGAAGCCCGTTTGGCTGCATGCTTGGAAAAAGTCAGTTTTGCCGACGAGATTGTTGTGGTGTGTGACAAATGCACTGACCGCACAGAAGAGATCGCAAAACAGTTCGGTGCAAAGACGGTTACGGGCAGTTGGACTATCGAGGGCCATCGTCGCAACAAGGCCATCGAAGAGGCAACCAGCGACTGGATATTCGAATTGGATGCTGACGAGCATGTGAATGAGGAACTGGCACAATCAATTAAGGCTGCGGTCATTAGTGACGCATATGATCGCTATTTGATCCCGGTTGACAACTATGTTGGCCAGCGACTGGTGCGCTATGGATGGGGGGCGTCGTTTGGAACATCTGCGGTTTGGCGGCTGTTCAAAAAGGGGTCCAAGGTTTGGGGAGAGCAGCGTGTCCATCCGTCGATCAAGTTTACAGGTCGCCAGGGGCCCAAGCTTGATGGCGCGTTGATCCATTTTGTTGACCGTAATATCTCAGACATGATCCGCCGGTTTGACAGCTATACCTCTGCGCGTGCCGCTGATCTGCGTGCCGGCGGAAAGATTGGCAGTTTCGCCCATAACTTCCGACGCATCATCTCGCGCTTCTGGCGCTGTTTTGTGTCGCGCAAGGGATACAAGGAAGGTGGGTTAGGCTTTTTGATTGCGCTGTTGGCAGCCCTGTTCCCGATGGTGTCCTATCTCAAGGCGCGCTATGACGACGAGTAACATGGCTGTACCAGAGCCCTGTTGTTTTTAATTTTGGGTATTGGGACCTGTGATGCGCGCCAAAAAACAGCTCAGAATTGCTCAGGTAGTCGCGAGTACCGGAAATGGTGGATTGGAGCGGCATGCCTATGATCTATCTGACGGTCTTGTCTCCAAAGGTCATGATGTAACCTTTTTGACAACGGCCACGCTTATGCCGCGAGTACCCAGCAATGTGCGGGCAGTTGAACTGCCTTTGGACGGCAACCGCAACAATCCTGCGGTGTTATATCGGCTTTGGCGGGAACTGCGCGATGGAAAATTTGACATTGTGCATGCTCAGGGAAGCAAGGCCGCTCAGATGGTTTCGCGCGTCAAATGGGCGCTGCCAGCAGGTGTAAAAACCATTGGTACTTTGCACAATCAGAAAAGAAATGTTCAGGCATTTCGTAAACTTGATCACGCAATCGGTGTGAGCAAGGCTCTTTCCAAAGACATCAACCGAGACAACTGTACGACAGTCTATCACGGTTTGAAAACCGAGCTATGGCAAGACGAGCTGCCGACAGCAAAAAGAAACAATCGTCTGTTGATGTTGGCTGTTGGGCGGCTGGTTGAGGCAAAGGGTTTTGATTTGTTGCTGTCAGCTTGGACCAATGTCGATGCCGACCTTCTGATTGTTGGAGATGGTCCGGACAAAGAACTTCTTGAAAATCAGATCAAGAAACTTGGTTTGGAGGGAAAAGTGACCCTCCAAGGCCGCGTAGAGAACGTGCCAGGGTACATGAAGGCTGCTGACGGTGTTGTGGTATCATCTCGTCGCGAAGGGTTTTCATATGTTGTCGCTGAGGCACTCCTTTGCCGTTGTCCTGTCGTTTCGACAGATGTTCCGGTTGCCAATGAGGTTCTTGATAAAAGTCTGATAATGGGGACAGACCCCAGAAGCATATCTGATACGCTATGTCGGTTGATTGATGATATCGAAGCTTGGCGTAGGCAATGCGAAAGTGCATTCGAATTTGCGTTAGACGAATTTGTTTTCGAGAAAATGCTCGAAAAAACGGAGCGGTTGTATTTCGATCTTCTCGACGCTCGGCATTAAGAGGCCTCTTGAGACTCCATGTCGGTTATTGCGGTGGCGCTGCTAAATTGATTGGACGGATCAAAATCTGTGAAAAATGCCTCGGCCTGGATGATCATCCCCAAACTGTTACGCACCCTGGTGCGCAAGGATGTTGCACTTAAACCCAAGTTGTTGCTAATCGCCGGATTGGTTTATCTGATCAGTCCGATTGATCTGTTGCCTGATATTCTGTTGGGGTTTGGTTGGCTCGATGATCTCGTGATTGTGCCGTTTTTGGGGTGGCTATCGTACCGAAGTCTGCCCAAGGGGGTGCAAAGTGAAATCGTGCCTGACAATACGGAAAACCGGGCAACCTCACGCCGGATGCTGATCTATCTCGGTATTTTGCTGGTCGTGGTTGTTGTCATAGCGATGATGGGGGATGCCAATACCTCGTTTGAACCGGTTAATAGCCCCACGACAAATTGAAGCTCCCCACGTTGCAAAAGTTGTGTGCGTGTTTGACGCATCGCGCCCAGACCCATACTCTTGATTGATCATCTGAACAGATCAGACTGGGAGGAACTCATGGGCGAAGCATTCCGAGCATTGGTGCTAGACCAGAACGAAAATGGTGTTTCAGCAGAATTCAGGGACTTGACCACAGATGACCTCCCGGAGGGTGAGGTTCTGGTGCGGGTCAAATGGTCGACACTGAACTATAAGGACGGCATGGTCCTGAACGGTTTGGGGCGTCTTGTTAGGAACTATCCGCATGTCCCTGGCATTGATTTTTCTGGCGAGGTCGTTTCATCGAGTGATGATCGCTACAAACCCGGCGATGACGTTTTGCTGACCGGCTGGCGGGTTGGTGAGGCGCATTGGGGCGGGTACGGACAGCTTGCGCGGGTAAAGTCTGACTGGCTGGTGCCGTTGCCTGACGGGCTGGATGCATCACAGGCGATGGCGATTGGCACCGCTGGCTTTACCGCAATGCTGGCCGTCATGGCGCTTGAAGAGCAGGGTGTATCAAAAGACCAGGAGGGAGAGGTGCTTGTGACCGGCGCCGCAGGTGGTGTCGGTTCCGTTGCTGTTTCCATCCTTTCATCGCTTGGATACCGGGTGGCGGCATCGACCGGGCGGGAAGAAACCCACGCTTATCTTCGTGACCTTGGCGCGACCACGATCATTGACCGAAATGAACTTACTGATACAAGCAAGCCGCTTCTGGCAGAACGCTGGGTCGGGGCGATTGACAGTGTTGGCAGCACCACCCTTGCCCATCTGCTTTCGGAAATGAAGTATCATGGGGTTGTTGCTGCTTGCGGGCTTGCGGGTGGACCAGACTTGCCCGGAACGGTTATTCCATTCCTGTTGCGGGGCGTGAAACTGATCGGCATTGATTCGGTAATGTGCCCCTATGACACGCGCCTTCGCGCCTGGCAGCGACTGGCGCATGAACTTCCAAAGGATCAATTGGCAGCGGCAACGACCAAGATCGCACTTTCAGATATTCTTCCGTGGGGAGAGAAGATCCTGAAAGGTCAGGTAAAGGGTCGTTTGCTTGTTGATGTTCAGGATTGCTAGCAGCATCAAAACCATGCAGAATCAAAGGGTTTTCAATCCCGCTGTTAAGGATTGAAAACCCGTTCTTTTGTTAGTTGGAATTGAAAACGATGCCTGACCAACGGTTTCGAATTCTTCTTGTTGAAGATAATCCCGGGGATGCGTTTCTTGTTCGCACCCTGCTTGAAGAAACCGGTGAAGCGTTTGATGTTGAACATCGAAGTGACCTTGCATCTGCAATGGCTGTTCTGAATAGCGACGGTGCAGAGGCATTGTTTGACGTGGTTCTATTGGATCTGACATTGCCGGATTCATCGGGCGTTGACACCATCAGTCGCATTCGCAATTGCGCCAATGTCGCGCCAGTAGTGGTCCTGACAGGCCACAAGGATGAAGAACTGGCTTTCGAGGCCCTTCAACACGGTGCTGAAGACTACCTGACCAAGGAATTTCCGGATGGTCGTACAATCCGGCGTTCGATCCGCTACGCGATCGAGCGATCACGTGCCGAGCGTGCGCTTAAGGAAAGTGAAGAACGTTACCGTAAACTGGTCGAGCTCGCGCCAGAACTGATCTCGGTTCTGAGTGGTGAAGAAATTGTCTATATGAACCAGCAAGGTGTCACCATACTGGGGGCAGGTGACAGTGACAAACTGGTCGGGCGATCCTTCATGGAAATGGTCCATCCCTCGAGCCGCGAAACTCTTGAAGAGTATATTTCGCGCTACCAGAACGGATATCCGGGGCGTGCTGATTTCACAATTATCTGTCAACGCCCGGAGGGTGAGAATGTCGAACTAGAAGTCTCGGCCATTGCCTTCACCCACGAGGGGGCTCCCGCCATGCTGATGTTGGCCGAGGACGTTACAGAAAAACGCAAGGTCGAACGCCAGCTGGTCCAGACCTCGAAGCTTGCAACACTTGGCGAGATGGCGGCCTCGGTTGCCCACGAAATGAACCAGCCGCTAAATGTGATCCGCATGGCAGCAGATACCTGTGCCTTGCAGTATGAGCTCAACGCCGTGAAACCGGCCTTTCAAAAAGAACGGCTTTCGCTGATCAGTTCGCAGACTGAGCGCATGTCCGAGATCATAAAGCACCTTCAGATTTACAGCCGCCCAGATGATGACGATTTTGCACCATTTGATGTCATGAAAGCGGTTGAACGTGCAGTGGACATGGTTGAGCACGACTGTCGCTTGTCGGGCATTGCGATTGATGTTGTGCCGCCCCGGCAACGTTGCTTTGTAAATGGGCGGCAGGTTCAACTGGAACAGGTGCTGGTCAACATGCTGAGCAACGCGCGTGATGCGATCAACGAGAACGGTGATGACGCCGGAAGCATCGGCGGCCTGATCCGTGTCAGCGCAATGATCGACGACGCCGGAAAAACATTGAAACTGGCGGTCAATGATAATGGTGGCGGTGTACCTGAAGCCGCCATTGACCTGTTGTTCCATCCATTCTTCACGACCAAGGACGTCGGTAAGGGGACCGGGCTTGGCCTGTCTGTCAGTTTCGGCATCGTGGAGGCGATGGGCGGTCGCATTGATGTACGCAACGAGGGGGATGGCGCGTGTTTTGAAATCACCCTTCCGCTTGTTGACATCGGTGTTACCGAAGACGACGCGATCTCAGAGAGCATGCTCGATAATGGTTGGTTGTCCAGTCTGCCGACCAATGCGAAGGCACGTGGCAATATCCGCGTTCTTGTCGTCGATGACGAACTTGATGCCATGGAAATCATATCCGGATACCTGGAGGCACAGGGTTTCAATGTATCTGCAGCAAGCAATGGGGAAGATGCACTGGCACTGGCCGGTGTTTTCCAGCCTGATATCCTGATTACCGACATTCGTATGCCGCAAATGGATGGTAACTCGCTGGTCAGGGAGCTCCGCGGACGGAATCCCGCATTGCCGGTCATCGTCATGACAGGTCACCCCGGGGATGCCGAAAAACCTGTCGAAGATGAAGAGGGCTCTGACGCACCCGTCATGGTGATGTCCAAGCCACTTAACCTCAGAGAGCTTCTGGCAACACTTGATGAGCTTTGCAAGGTATTTGCGGTGTAACCGTCAAGGCTGGATTGAGCCACACGAAAAGCTCATGAAACTATACGCGCAAAGGAAAAAGCCCGGCAGCAAGCCGGGCTTTGTCGTGTTTTGTCGCTGGTGTTGACCGCGATCAGGCTTCCCAGCCCAACTGCATGGCAATTTTAACCGCTTGCGTGCGGTTGGCAGCGCCCAGCTTTTTAAAGATCCCTGTCAGGTGCACCTTGACGGTGATTTCCCGAACAGTGAGCTGCTTGGCGATTTCCTTGTTGGAAAGCCCCTTGGTAAGAAGCCCGAGGACTTCACGTTCACGATTTGTGAGCTGGCGCAAGGGATTGTCCGGTGCCAGGCCGTCGAGATCGATCTCACCCGGGCGAATTTGTGTGCCATCATCTTCCAGCAAGGCAGATGGTATGTATTTTTCACCAGAGAGTATCAAGCGCAGTGCATTGATCAGCGACTTGCCCGAAAGTGTTTTTGGCAGATAACCAGACGCGCCATGTTCCAGCGCGTTTAGAACATCACTTCGCTTGACGGAGCCCGACAGGATGACGACCGGAATTTCCGGGTGCTTCTGGCGCATGACAGTCAACCCAGACAATCCATTCATGCCGGGCATGTTCAGGTCCAGGATTGTCAGATCGACATTGCCTTCGCCGTCAACAACAGAAAGTGCTTCTGCGAAGTCTTTCGCCTGCGCGACTTCTACTTCCGGCGCTGCGAGTTTTAGGAAGGAAGTGATCCCGTCTCTGACGAGGTCATGATCGTCTGCTAGCAGGATGTTCATTTTTATGCCGTACCTGTTCTTGTCCAAAGCTCACTACCAAAAATGGGAAGAGTGGCCCCGGAAACGCGATCCGTACTAGAGATACGAATTCGCGCGATTCTGATATTTTCAATCCAAGCGTCCCCCCCGGACGCGAGCGCAGCATTCAACAAAACCGTGCCCCTGTCAAACGGCAGGATAGTTTTTGATTTCGGTGGCTATCCATCTGAATAGGTGCATTGGCGCAAGGGTAAGTGTTCATTCGCACGTTGAATAGTATATCAGAGGGTTGGAAGGAACCGTGAGAGCAAAATTAGACAGTGATTGAAAGGTTCTGTCGTGCGCCGTTACGAGATGTCTCATCGACTTCTGCGGATTCTTTGGTAGTACCGTTTATTTCCATACCATCAGCGGTTGCTCTTTGCAGGCTGGCCTGCCGGAAAGCAGCCATGTCTGCTCCTGACGGTGCGTTGGGTGCAAGTGCCGCATTCTGCAATGTGGCCAGCGCTCGGTCGCGATCTGCTGCAGTGCCGGAAACAGAAACGCTGACATCGACATGTCCACCAATAGCATAGGCGTTGCCATCTGGTCCAACCTGATAGGTATATTGCGGTGCAGAGCCATATGGACCGGCTGCCGCTGCATGAGCTTGTTCTTCTTGGCGTACAGCAGAATCACGGGCCCGGAGTTGATTAACCACAGCTTCCTCTGCCGGGTCGAGGTCTCGGCTGGCTGAATTGTTGCCTTGCGAACTGTTATTCTTTTCGTTGGCTTCCACAGCTTCGCGGTATTCCGCGCGGCTTACCCCACCGGCAACAGCCTGTGCTTCGGTCAGTGTGCGCGGATCAACAATGCGCGTACGTGCACTGTCCGACCCGGAACCTGCGACAGAATAGGGTGACTGGTTTGTGGCGTTGCCGCCTTGGCGTTGAAGTTGGACAGCTTCATACTCAGCCAGCACACGCCCATCAGCGGTTTGCGCGATTTCCCGAACATTCAGGATAACGCCCAGTCCGCCTCCATTTGGATTGGCTATGGTTTGACCTGCTGAAATCATCTGTCGCTACGTCGTATTACGTTCAAAGCTGAAATGGAAAAGAAGGATACGATACCAGAAAAGCTGTCTTGAGTCTCGGATTACGATTCAGGGTCTGATTTCCACCATCTCGCACGCATATTGTGGCGGTTGATGGCTTGCGCATGTGTACCCTTGCTGGTATCAGAAATTCCAAATTTTCCAGTGACGCAGTATGCGTCCCAAAGTGTAATTCAATCAGGAATTCTGACGCGCATGTCCGACTTTATCATTCCAGCCAATGAAAAAGTACTCGTCACCGGTGCTGCCGGTTTTATCGGTTCCCATCTTTGCCTGAAATTGCTGGAACAAGGGGCGACCGTGGTCGGGCTTGATAACGTTAATGACTATTATGACGTGAACCTCAAGGAAGCGCGTCTTGCACGGCTGGAAGGCAAGCCCGGTTACAAGTTCGTCCGAATGGATCTCGAAAACCGCGATGGCATAGCCGATCTGTTCGCCACTGAAAAGCCGACCTATGTGGTCAATCTGGCGGCCCAAGCCGGGGTGCGCTACTCGATTGAAAACCCGCATGCCTATATCGATGCCAACCTTGTTGGCTTCACCAATATCCTCGAAGGATGCCGCCACAACAATGTGAAGCATCTGGTGTACGCATCCAGCAGCTCGGTCTATGGCATGAATACGGAAATGCCGTTCTCCGTTCATCACAATGTCGATCATCCGATAAGCTTGTATGCGGCATCGAAAAAAGCCAATGAGCTGATGGCCCATACCTACAGCCATCTCTATCGCTTGCCGACCACCGGCCTTCGTTTCTTTACGGTTTACGGTCCATGGGGGCGCCCGGACATGGCACTGTTCCTGTTCACGAAGGCAATCCTGGAAGGCAAACCGATCAACGTGTTTAACGAAGGCAGGATGCGCCGCGACTTCACCTATATCGATGATATCGTCGAAGGGGTCTATCGCTGCATCTCGACTGTTGCCCAGCCGAACCCGAACTGGAACTCGGCCAAGCCCGATCCGGCAACCAGCTCGGCACCTTATCGGGTGTTTAATATCGGCAATAACAACCCGGTCGAGTTGATGTATATGATCGAAACGATCGAGAAGGCGCTTGGCAAAACGGCAGAGAAAAACATGCTGCCGATGCAGGATGGCGACGTTCCGGCAACCTATGCCGATGTTGATGCCCTGACCGATGCCGTCGGTTTCAAACCAGCCACTTCAATTGAAACCGGTATTGGCAATTTCGTGGAATGGTATCGCAGTTTCTACGGATGAACGGTCCAGAGGTTTGAACTGTAACCGTGAATTCATAGTTTCGAGCTGACCACTTTTTCGTTGCAGGTTCATTGCCTGTCTTCGATTATCTGAACAACTTCAGATTGCAGGTGGCAGGGATGCGTTCGAAAACGAGCTCACATACAGACAAAGCATCTTTATGGCTGGGCAAACCGGCCCACAAATTCACTTCAGGTTTCTTTGCCAGTTTGTCGGTTTTTTGGGCGATCTGTGCCGTTATTGAGGGCGCAGGCATATTGCACGCGTTCGATATTAATTGGACCGATGTTCTTTTGGGGCGATCACACTCGGCAACCGTAAGTGTTTTTGGTTTTACCTTTTCACTGATATTGGGCTTCTGGTTCTATTCGTTTTCAACTCATCCGACCCGGCGAGATGCCTTGTATGGTCTGGTTGGCTGTATTGCCGCAGCATTCCTTTGGTATCAACTGATACAGGATTTCCCTTCTTCCATGAACGAAGTGGACCTTTCGTGGTTATGGCTTTCAATTGTTCTCAGCTGCCTTTTCATTCAACTGACCCGAAGACTTTACGCGAAAAGAATGCTCCTGTTCATTGCTCTTTGTTTGACTGTGCCTGTCGTTGCAGAAGTCTTACTTGGGGATGATTGGAATGTGCCGTTGTATGTATCGGCTTATTGGTTGAGCCAGGAAGGCGCATGGTCGCCACTGTCTGCCGTTTTCTTTATTATGTTTCCGATATGTTTGTTGGCGTGGCGAGCAGACCAAATCGAACTTGGATACAAATTCAAAAGACGTGCCCTTGCATGGGTCTCAACGCAGGCAAGTTTGTCCCACGCGATTTTCCGCCCCGTGAATAGCCAAAATCTCTATTGGCGAAAGCAATCATTCGTTTTCTTATTGGTTCTGATCGGTCTCATTGGCGACAGGGTCGAGTTGGGTCATATTGGGTTCTTGTTGACCTTGCTGGGGGGCTTGTCCCTTCCTCTTTTGCTGGCCCGGATAGTTGAGGCCAAAGGACGCAGTCGACGTGAAAGTCGCAAAAAGTTGTGTTATGTGTGGGTTTGTCTAATGCTTCCACTGATTCTTCTGGGGGCGATAATTTCAGACGCATTGTTTTTTGTTTTCACGTTTGCCTGTTTTTCCGCTGCTCTCCGCTTCCAGCACAAAGGTAGCGGTCCGACACGATCTGCCGATTTTTCTTACAGCTTAACTGCGTACGTTTGTTCGGTGGTCTACAATGCAGTTTTTCTTCTGTTTATAGCCCTTCTGGCATGGGTTTTGGGAATGTTGATGCCGTCGCTATGGGGCTATCGGGACTTGCTTGATTTGCAGGCCTTCGACCTTCTCATTTTCAGTTCTTTGACCGCCATTGCTTTGGTTGGTTTGTTCGCAAAACTTCGTGGTGGCTGGGAAAAGTCGTATTCAGATGCCGTTCTCGCCGGTTTCTTTGTGTTTGTGTATTTTTTCTTTGTTGACGGAAAATCGCCGGGACTGTCAGGAGGCTTGGCCATAACAACGATGCTGGTCGTAACCATATTTGGCGCCACGGCTATTGAGATCATTGATCGACGTAAGGGCTTTGGTCTTGCACTTTTGAATGCTGGCAGGGAGACTTACTTGTGGGCGATTGGGTGCCCAACTGTCCTTATTCCGCTGCTAGTTATCAGCATACTTGTAAGCGCACTTCACAGAATGCGCTTTTTTACCATCAACTACCTAATGTAGCGCAGTAGTCGTTTGCGTGTAAAAGCGGAATAGATTGGAAAATGGTGCTGCTGGGGAGATTTGAACTCCCGGCCTCTCCCTTACCAAGGGAGTGCTCTACCCCTGAGCTACAGCAGCCCGATAAACAGGCTGGACCGGTGGGCAATGGTGCTGCTGGGGAGATTTGAACTCCCGGCCTCTCCCTTACCAAGGGAGTGCTCTACCCCTGAGCTACAGCAGCATGAGCCCTTGCGGTGCGGGCGGGTTATAGGCCACGTATCCGTAATTGGTCAAGCCTGAATTGTGCGAAGTTTTTCGATTGTTCCCGTGGCAGGCCTTTTCGCCCTGTTTTCGTCATGATCGGCTGTAATTTTTCGCGTGTTGTTTTATAACGGGGCAATCATTCAATCCCGCAAAAAATCTGACGGAACCATGACTGCCAAGAAATCCGATATGCGCCCCGCCGTGAACGAGGAACGCCTGAAGCGTGAAGCCGAAGCTCTGCGCGCAAATCTGGCCAAGCGCAAGCAGCAGCAACGCTCGCGCAAAAGCGATCCACAAGGTCCGGCCACCGAAGAAAAACCTGAGGACTGATCACGCGCATCATTTTTCATCCCCCTTGTTTGCCGCGGGTGCATCGTTTGGTTGATCTTGATGCCGACGGGCGGGTAAAACCAAGGGTGTTATACGCGGTTGGGATTTTCGCAAAAACAGGGGTGGCACTATGTCGGTAAGACCGGATCACTGGATACGCCAGATGGCGCAGGAAAAGGGCATGATCGAACCGTTCGTGGACGGTTTCAAGCGCGATGGTGTGATTTCCTATGGTGTCAGTTCATACGGCTATGACGCCCGTGTGGCGGACGAGTTCAAGATTTTCACCAATGTCGACTCGGCCATCGTCGATCCCAAGGAATTTTCCGACGACGGGTTTGTAAATCGCAAGACCGACGTTTGCGTGATCCCGCCCAACAGTTTTGCCCTGGCGCGCACCGTGGAATATTTCCGTATCCCGCGTGACACGCTGGTGATCTGTTTGGGGAAATCGACTTATGCCCGTTGTGGCATCATCGTCAATGTCACGCCGCTTGAACCCGAATGGGAAGGGCATGTGACGCTTGAATTTTCCAACACAACCCCGCTTCCTGCGCGCATTTATGCCAATGAAGGGGCCTGTCAGTTCATTTTCCTTAAGGCGGAAAGTGAATGCGATACCTCCTATGCGGACCGTGCAGGGAAATATATGGGCCAAAAAGGTGTCACATTGCCGCGCCTGTGATAAAGGGATGGCACAAATCTGGTGGTGAACCACCGAGACACGCGTTTGCTGTGCCAATGCGCACAGCACAAAGAGGACTGAATGGACAAGATCAAGATTTCCGGTGGTCGCCGGCTGCAGGGCAAAATTGCAATCGGCGGTGCCAAGAACGCGGCTTTGCCCTTGATGGCAGCAGCCCTGCTGACAGATGAAACGCTGACGTTATCGAACCTGCCGCATCTGGCAGACATCACCTCGATGGCCAACCTTCTGGCGCAGCATGGTGTGGCGTTGCATCTGAACGGGCATGCACCCAATGGTGGGCACAATGGTCGCGTTCTGGAAATGACCGCCAAGGAAATCACCTCGACCACGGCGCCATACGATCTGGTGCGCAAAATGCGTGCCTCTGTTCTGGTGCTGGGGCCGATTGTCGCACGCTGCGGTGTTGCGCGTGTGTCGCTTCCTGGTGGGTGTGCGATTGGTAACCGCCCGGTTGATCTGCATCTTAAGGCGCTCGAAGCCATGGGCGCAGAAATTCACCTGACGGAGGGTTACATCGAAGCCCGCGCACCAGAAGGCCTCAAAGGTGGGCATATCCTGTTCCCGCAGGTTTCGGTCGGCGCAACGGAAAATGCCCTGATGGCCGCATCGCTTGCCGATGGTGTTGTAACGATTGGCAATGCGGCGCGTGAACCCGAAGTTTCCGACCTGGCCCATTGTCTTGTTGCTATGGGTGCCGAAATCGAGGGCATCGGTACCGACACCCTGAAGGTCACCGGTAAGCCGCGCCTGCATGGTGCGGAATATTCAGTTGTCCCGGATCGTATCGAAACCGGCACCTACGCGATTGCCGCCGCCATCACCGGTGGCGAAATCGAACTCACCGGCACGCGCCTTGAGCTGATCGACAGCCTTGTTGACGCCATGCGGGCAGCAGGTGTTGAAATCGAAGAGACCGAAGACGGCATGAAGGTGCGTGGCAACCGCGCGACGCTCAAGGGTGTCGATGTCATGACCGAACCCTATCCCGGCTTCCCGACCGATATGCAGGCGCAGTTCATGGCGCTGATGTCGGTGGCCAACGGTGCATCCATGATCACCGAAACAATTTTTGAAAACCGCTTCATGCATGTCCCGGAACTCAGCCGTATGGGCGCGGATGTTAACGTGCATGGTCGCTCGGCGATTGTGCGCGGCAGTGCAAAGCTTTCCGGTGCCGAAGTTATGGCAACCGATCTTCGTGCCTCCGTTTCGATGGTGCTTGCAGGCTTGGCAGCCGAAGGCGAGACGGTTATTAACCGTGTTTACCATCTCGACCGTGGTTATGAGCGGCTTGAAGAAAAACTTAGCTCCTGTGGGGCGCAGATCGAACGTGTCCGGGTTCCAGCCTGATTTTACGGCCACCGGATAACTGAAAAACGCGTAAGGCGACTGATTGATGAGTGACGAAAAGCTGGTGCTTGCCCTGCCCAAGGGGCGCATTCTTGACGAGGTGATGCCGCTGGTACGATCCGCCGGGATCGAACCCGAAGCCGCATTTGATGATCCGAAATCCCGTGCTCTTCGGTTTGCCACCAACCATCCGCATATTGATATCATTCGTGTGCGCAGCTTTGACGTCGCAACCTTCGTGGCTTTTGGCGCGGCCCATATCGGTGTCTGTGGTAACGATGTCCTGATGGAATTTGACTATCCGGATATCTATGCGCCGCTTGATCTTAATATCGGCCATTGCCGGATTGCTGTTGCCGAACCCGAAGAAATGATCGAAGGCGATGATCCGTCGCGCTGGTCGCACGTTCGTGTGGCAACCAAATATCCGAACATTACGCGTACCCATTTCGCCAAACGCGGTGTACAGGCCGAATGCATCAAGCTCAATGGCGCGATGGAGCTGGCACCGACACTTGGTCTGTGCCGTCGTATCGTTGACCTTGTTTCGACGGGTAATACGCTCAAGGCAAATGGTTTGCGTGAAATCGAACATGTTGCCGATGTGACGTCTCGTTTGATCGTCAATCGTGCTGCGCTCAAAACCCGCCCGACTGATATCCAGCCCTGGATCGACCGTTTTTCCGAGGTGCTCAATGCCGCTTAAGCTTTCCACTACTGACGCAAGTTTTGAGGAAGATTTCGTCAAGCTTCTGGGCATGAAGCGGGAATCCGATGCAGATGTCGATGCGGCCGTTGCCAATATTATCGATGATGTTCGCACACGTGGTGACGAAGCGGTTTGTGAATATACCAATCGCTTTGACCGCCTGAATATCGACGCTTCAGGCATGGCGGTGACCGCCGCCGAAGTTGATGCGGCCATAGGCGACATTGATGCAGGCCTTCTGAAGTCGCTGGAACTGGCCGCAACGCGCATTCGTGCCTATCACGAAAAGCAAATGCCCGCCGATGAACGTTACACCGATGAAAGCGGCGTTGAGCTGGGCTGGCGCTGGCGTGCCGTATCTGCGGCAGGTCTTTATGTGCCGGGTGGTCTGGCATCCTATCCGTCGTCGGTTCTGATGAATGCCATTCCGGCAAAGGTTGCCGGCGTTGAGCGCCTTGTCATGGTGGTGCCGACCCCCGATAACAAAATGAACCCGCTGGTTCTGGCCGCGGCCCGTATTGCCGGCGTTGACGAGATTTACCGGATTGGTGGCGCACAGGCGATTGCGGCGCTTGCCTATGGTACGGACACCATCAAGCCTGTCGACAAGATCGTGGGTCCCGGAAACGCGTTCGTCGCGGCCGCAAAACGCCGCGTATTTGGTCAGGTCGGTATCGACATGATTGCCGGGCCTTCTGAAATTCTCGTCGTTGCCGATGGCAGCAATGACCCAAGCTGGGTGGCCGCCGACCTGTTGTCGCAGGCCGAACATGATCCGGTGGCGCAATCCATCCTGATCACGGATGACGCAGGTTTTGCCGATCAGGTGCAGGTGGCGATTGATGTGCATCTGGAAACCCTGCCGCGTGCAGAAATCGCGGGCGCAAGCTGGCGCGACTTTGGTGCAATTGTTTTGGTCGAAAATCTGTCGCAGGCTCCGGCCCTTGTGGATCGGATCGCACCGGAACATCTGGAGCTGGCGGTAGACGACCCGGATGCACTGGCAGAAGAGATTCACCATGCCGGTGCGATTTTCCTGGGCCGTTACACCCCCGAAGCCATTGGCGACTATGTTGCCGGGCCGAACCATGTGCTGCCAACGGCGCGTTCGGCGCGGTTCTCGTCCGGTCTTGGGGTTCTGGACTTCATCAAGCGGTCATCGCTGATCAAGTGCACACCCGAAAGTCTGGCAAAGATCGGACCGGCGGCAATCGCCCTTGCAGAAAGCGAAGGTCTGCAGGCACATGGACTTTCGGTAGCGATCCGGTCAAACCAGATGTAAGCTGTTGCAATGCAGCGTGTGAGGGGACCGCAGGGAGAGAGCCATGGCAGAAAACCAGTGTATTGCCGGTATCTATCTTGACGAGAAATACAAGGTAAGGCGCCGTCCTGAGGTCGAGCACGAGCAGGCGGTGGCGATCTATGACCTTCTGGAAGAGAACCATTTCGAACCCGCAGGCGGGTTTGAAGGGCCGTATTCGGTACATATGCGCATCGAAGACAACCGCATCTATATGGATGTGCGCGGCGATGATGATACCGAAAACCTTACCACCATTCCCGTGCCGCTTTCGCCATTTCGCCGGATCGTCAAAGACTATTTCATGATCTGTGAAAGCTATTATGACGCCATCAAAAAGGCCAGCGCTGCCCAGATCGAAACCATCGATATGGCGCGTCGCGGTCTTCACAATGAAGGGTCCGAACAGCTGCGCGAACTGCTTGCCGACAAGGTGACGATTGATGAAAATACCGCCCGTCGCCTGTTTACGCTGATTTGTGTCCTTCACATCCGGGGTTAAGGCACGGTGGCAGAAGAACTTCCCGGCTCGGTTCTTTTTGCCTGCAGCTACAATGCCGTGCGTTCGGTGATGGCTGCTGCCCTGATGCGTCACTATCACGGGACCCGCATTTATGTTGAAAGTTGCGGGGTGCGTGCCGGTGACCTTGATGGCTTTGCCGTGGCGGTAATGGAGGAAATCGGTCTTGATATTTCCTCATACAATTCCAAAACCTTTGATCAGCTTGAAGACGGCTTCTTTGATCTGATCATCACGATGTCCCCCGAGGCCCAGCACCGTGCGGTCGAAATGACCCGCACGATGGCGTGCGACGTGGAATTCTGGAATACATTTGATGCCACGATTGTCGAAGGTTCACGTGAAATCCGTCTGGAAGCCTATCGCCAGGTACGTGATCAGATTAAAAAGCGCATTCTTGATCGTTTTCCAATCGGGCCTGCGCCAAAAGTCTGACCGGGTGGGTCGTCAATTCGATCTCGCCAGGGCGTCGAACGCATCACCGTCCAGCACATAGATCTTCTCATCATCGGCGTGACGCATGCCAAGCTTCTCATAAAACCGTTGGCCCACTGCATTTTCGGCATCAACCGATAGCCGGATATACGATTTGCCGCTGGCATGGGCGTGTTTGGCAACCGCGCTGACCAGACGTTTGGCAAAACCGCCACCGCGATGGCT
Organism: Thalassospira sp. UBA848; assembly: GCF_002295455.1. Taxonomy (NCBI): domain Bacteria; kingdom Pseudomonadati; phylum Pseudomonadota; class Alphaproteobacteria; order Rhodospirillales; family Thalassospiraceae; genus Thalassospira; species Thalassospira sp. UBA848. The sequence goes on from NZ_DBGS01000057.1 coordinate 23,757, forward strand.
TGGCGCGACATAAAGGTCCTGAATATAAAGCCCGGCCCGTCCGCGGAATGTCGAATAACTTGGAAAGAACAGGCACATGGCGACCGGCGTGTCATCGTCAATGGCGATCAATGCTTCAAATGCACGGTGCTCGCCAAATCCGTCGCGCGCCAGATCTTCGGGGGTACTCGCAATCTTGTCCGCGCATCCTGTTGCCTTTCCGATCTCGCAAATCATGGCATGAAGTGCCGTTGCGTCATCACGTTGCGCAAGACGTATTTCAATGGTGTGAGGATTGGTCATCAGGTGGCTTTCTGCATGGTGTCATAGACAAGGAGGTATCCTAGGATGCAAGGAGACATTCGGAAAGGGGGCAACCGACGTTCTTTTGGTCGCGGTCGGTTTGGGGGCGGTTTGACAAGACCAAGACTACGCCATTCGTTTAACGCAGTGCTGTAACGCCCTGCTTTGGGCGTGAAAGGACTTGACCTTTTGCCCGGTTCAGAGCAGTTTGCGGCCCACCGGTATTTTGATATTGCAATACGAAAGCTAGGAGTCACATGGCTAAAGAAGACGTTATCGAGTTTCAGGGCACTGTCGTTGAACTTCTGCCCAATGCGATGTTTCGCGTGAAGCTGGACAATGACCACGAAATCCTTGCCCACACCTCGGGTAAAATGCGCAAGAACCGTATCCGTGTTCTCGCAGGTGACCGTGTCAGCGTCGAAATGACCCCTTATGACCTGACCAAAGGTCGTATTACCTTCCGTTTCAAGTAATCTGAAACCACGACCAAGCGCAAATTGACCTTGTCTGGCGGGGCGTTTACCCTTGCCGTCAGGGTGCATTTTGCTGCCTGCATCGAAATGTGAGTATCCATCACATTTCTGATCGGAATGGTCTGGGACGGATATCCGGGAGCCACATCTTGTCGAAACTGATATTGGCATCTGCATCGCCGCGCCGTCTTGAGCTGCTTGCGCAGATCGGAATTGTGCCAGATCAGGTTGTTCCCGCAGATATCGATGAAACACCCGAGCGCGATGAAAGCCCGCGCCGGCTTGCCCTTCGCCTTGCCGAGGAAAAGGCACGTTTTGTTGCCAAGACCAATGGCGGGGCCTTTGTGCTTGCCGCCGATACGGTTGTCGCCTGCGGCCGACGTGCGCTGGGCAAGGCAGAAGACGTGGCCGAGGCGCGAAACTTCCTGACCCTTCTTTCAGGGCGCAGGCATCGGGTCTATGGTGGCATGTGCCTGATTGCGCCCGACGGCACCACGCGTTCACGTGTGATCGAGACACAGGTAAAGTTCCGAACCCTGGGCGAGGATGACCTGAACCGTTACCTGTCCCATGATGAATGGCAGGGTAAGGCAGGCGCCTACGCCATTCAGGGCTACGGAGCGACCTTTGTAAAGGCGATCTCGGGATCGTACTCCAACGTCGTCGGACTGTCGCTGTGCGAGGTGGACGGTCTTCTGCGCGGCCTTGGCTATACCCCCAAAGAGGTTTGATCATGGCAGTTGGCGGCACCCATCATACCCGCCTGCTGATTGACGCCGTCGCGCTTGAGCGCAGGGTTGCCCTGATCGAGAATGACCGCCTGACGCGATTGTGGATTGATCGCGGTGGTCCCGCACGCTTTGATATCCATCTTGGCCGTGTTTCAAAACTGATGCCTGAAATGGCCGCTGCCATGGTTGCTCTGGACGGTATGGCTGACGGGCTTCTTCCGTTTGATCGCTATCACGGCCCGCTTCATGAAGGGCAGTGGGTTCTCGTCCAGATTTCCCGTCTTGGTTTTGAAGACAAGGGTGTAAAGCTTACCGGGCGGATTGCAATCGAAGGGGTCGGCATGATCCTGCGCCCGGGCGCAAACCATATCGAACTGCCCCGCAAGCTTAAGGACGGGGTTAAACGCGCCGAACTCCTCGACTTGCTGAGCACACTTCAAGCCGATGCAGACGGCATCATGCTTCGTTCGGTTGCGTTGGATTGGACGGCTGATACGATTACGGCTGAATACAAGCTTCTGAAATCACAATTGCAAAAGGCCCAAAAGGCCTTGTCTGAGGCATCCAGGCCGCAACTGGTCAGCAAGGCGCAATCAGAAACCGATCAGGTGATCGAGCGGCATCTGATGGCGGGCGGCGCATGTGTTGTTGATGGAACAGGCGAATTCGTACGCCTGCGTGGATTGCTCACCATGCTTGGCAAGTCCGATGGCAATCTTGTGCGCCATGTCGGTCGTCGACTGTTATTCGATGATCAGGATATCGAAGAAGAAATTGCCGCTGCTTTGGCACCGCGCGTTGAACTGGACGGCGGAGGCTGGATCGCGATTGATCCGGCGACCGCACTTTGTGCCATTGATATAAATGCCGCCGGGGCAGACGCCGGGCGCGACAGCGAAACCCGTGCGGTCGACGTCAATCTTCGGGCGGCAACCGAAATCGTGCATCAAATCCGCCTGCGCAACATCGGTGGCCTTGTGGTGATTGATCCGCTTCGCATGAAATCACGGGCAGGGCGCGACAAGTTTGACGCCGCAATCCGTGATGCCTTTGGCGACGAACTTGATGGTGCGGTTCAGATTGGCGGCTTTACCCGACTGGGGCTTTATGAATTCAGCCGACAACGTGCTGGCGAATCGCTTCGTGCCACCTTGTTTGCACCACGGGGACGCGCCCGTCTTTTGCCGGATGCAGCACTGAATTCCGTTGTGCGCGCCGCTGTTGCAGAGACCCGAAACGGGGTGAGCGGGATGATTGATCTGTCCGTAAACTCCGATGTGGCAAAGACACTTGCGGACAGGGACGATGCGATCCAGATCCTGACAAATGCCTTTGGGGTTGCGCCGAAAATTGTCGCGGACCCGACCCTTGAAGACGATGCCTATCGGTTGGAGAAGAACTAGCATGAATGAAAAAAAGACAACGAAAACAGCCAGCTCGGACTGCGTGGTTTGTGGCAAGCCGGCCGATGAAAAATACAAGCCGTTCTGCTCCAAACGCTGTGCAGACCTCGACCTTGGCAAATGGATGAATGAAAGCTACGCCATTCCCGCCAGCGAGCCGCCAGAGTATCTCGAAGACCTTGAAGATGAAGAAGAATTTTAATCCGACGCGTGATCGTAAAAAAAATGCGATTTGAGGCTGGACAAGCCCCAAAGGAGTTTGTATAACCCCGCTCGTTCCGCAGGGAACACTCCGGAAACGGAGACGAAAGTCGGATTTGCCCAGGTAGCTCAGTTGGTAGAGCAGTGGACTGAAAATCCGCGTGTCGGTGGTTCGAGTCCGCCCCTGGGCACCATCTTTTGGTAGCCAAAAAAACCCGGCCTTCTGGCCGGGTTTTTTGTTTTTGCGCCCGGTCAGTCCGGAACCGGCAGGGTGAACGAAATCTGTGTATCGTACATATCAATGCCGGACGCGATTATAGTGCCCTGATCATTGAGCTGAAAGAACCCGCCAGCATAGGTACCATCATCGGCGCAAAACAATTCCCACAAGCCATCGAAATCAGGTACTTCGCTGGTGTACTCAAACCGGCCCCGGCAGGTTTGTTCGCCATATACATCAATCAGGCCTTCAGCTTCGTTGGCTTGAACCAGGGCATCATAGCTTGTCAAAGGGCCCAGGCGCGGCCAGCCAATACTGATCTTTACGACACCTTTTTGGGGATAAGGCTCTTCAAGGTCCGTTTGGATGTTTGAAGATGCTGGTTGAGGTGTGCTTGTGCAACTGCTCAAGAACAGGGAAGCCCCCAAGCTCATAATGGCAGTCATAGGGCCAATACGCATCTGCTCTCCGATCTTTCGATAGTTTCCTTGCAACTGTACGGTTGCGGCAGCAATGCGCAAGTAACGTATCCGTTTTATCTGATTTAAGGTGCGTACGTAATTGTGAAGATCAAACTCGATCTGGGACCGGTACGTCGAATGAAACATCACCGCGCGCGGTACTTCTTGACCGGCTGTCTTGGTCTTAAGCCGCAGTATTACGCGACAACAGGTTCATCTGGCTTCGTAGAAGCATCGACCAATACACAGAGTGCGCGGGCAGCAATGAAATTCTATTGGTTTGGGCCAAGAGCCCTGATGGGCGTGCCGGGCCGTTTATAGGAAACCCGGCCTTGTGGCCGGGTTTGTTGTTTTGGCGGGCTGAGCTTCGCAATTGTATTGGCATCGACCAAAACTGAACGAAGCGCAGAACCTGTCTTTCGTTGGTGCGCCAGATTATGGCTGTGGAAGCAGCAGTGAAAACTCAACCGCATCCTTCGCGTCATTTTCACCTTCCGCGATCAGGCGTCTGGTTTTGTCGACGCGGAAATCGCCGGATGCGAAATCTCCTGCTTTACAATTGGCAAACCATGTCCCGGCTTCGGGGGTGTCATATTTCGTGACACGGAATTGCAAGTTGCATTGATCCTTGCTCGGGCCAGCGAACTTCAATGCGCCGCCGTAATCCCTCACAGAAATATTGGCTGCAAGATCACTATCTTGCAGGTTGTTTCCCCAAGACATATCGACGGTTCCCTCATATGTCCCCAGTTTGGTGTTCGAGACCCAGTCTGTTCCTGCTGTCTGCGATGATACGTCGGCTTGGCCGCCATCTGACCCACAACGCGCCGAAGGCAACCCGTTTACCTGCGCTGCATAAGCTTCGCGGTCGTCAATGACAGAGAGCTGTTGTGTGAAACGTGGCATGTTGAATTCAGACTGACCGCAATAGAATGCCGTGACAATTGTATCAATGGTGCCACGGTCACTGTCGTAGATCTTGACGCCGCGAACTGCGCGCACGCCAAACTTTGCGACTGTGCAGTTTGGAAGATCATTGAGCTTTGCATCGCCGTAATAGCCAACGGCCTTGCCATTTGCGTTTGACGTTATCGGAATGGCATTTTGGATGACGATACCAGTGTTTTTGAACGTCGCGCGAAACTCGTCCTCGTCTGCCAGTTCTGCTTCGGTTTGTGTGACGAACCAGCCATCGAATGTATGTGCCGTCGTCACAAAGCCCTGACCGCAGGCCAGTTCCCATTTGTCATTCTGTACCTGACCATTGTTGCGTTCGTTCTGTTCCAGTTTTGTCACTGGCACGTTTGAGATGGTCGGAACGTTGAACCTGGATTTCCCCAGCGGTTTTTGCTCCCATTCCGAGAACTTGTTGTTCTTCGTTGTCTGGCAACCTGCCAGCAGGGTTGCAATCGCGCCAACGACCAGAAATTTGATCTTCAGTTTGGAATTCATTTTTGCCCTCAGTATTTTATGTCCCAAAACCAAGATAACGACTTGTGAGGGACAAGAAACCTGTTCATAGGTGGGGGAAGGCCTGAGGATGAATCAAAGCTGATTTTACGCATAAAACGGAATGCGGAAGGTTCAATTTGGAATGGCAAGCGCGAACGAGACGTCTTCGCCATTGATTGCCGTGCCAACGCCTTGAATGTTTCCCTGAACATCGATCCGGAAATTCCCCGCGGCATAGCTTTCGTCGGGGCAAACGATTTCCCACCAGCCATGCGCAGGGGACAGGCGGTCGTCACGGACGTATTTCCCAAGGCAGGTCTGCGCACCATAGATGTCGATCAAGCCGCTAAACGCGTTCGCGCGAAGCCGCGTGTTATAGCGCGAGAACGGGCCAATCCGCGACCAGTTCAAGGTGATTTTGACTTCTTCATCGACGGTATACTGCACCGCCGATGAAGATTGCTTTTCCTGCCATGCCTCAAAGTTAACATCAGGTCCGGTATTGCACCCGATTAACTGGCTTACGACCCCAATGATCAGTGTTGTCTTGAAGATCCGGGCAAGGCTTTGCATTTTCACGCTCTGACTAATTGAATTTGCGGTGACTTTAACTGACATCGGACCGTTCGCAAACGACAGGGTTCAAATATCAAAGTACACCATCTCAGCCATTCGGAATCGTTTGTCTGGCAATGGCTTTGCAACTGTCTTGACCGGTAAACATTCGAGTTATCCCGTTGGAGAAAAGCGTTAAGTGAACCTGATTTATTCAATTCATTTTCGTATGAAAACAAGTGCTTGAGCAAAGTGTTGATTGGCCTTTTAAGGCTTGATTTCGTGGGCGTTTTTTGCCCTTTTGTTGCGAAAATCTTACATTCCGCTAACATCAGTCTCGCTTCGTGTTTCAACCCGCTGAAACATAAAATTGGTTACTACTTGATGGCGGAACAGTGCTGATGCGCTGTTATAATCACTCGCTTAGGGGAACCAGATGGCCGAGAAGCAGATCGAAATCGAACTCAAACTTCGCATCGATCCAAAGCACGTTGCGCGCCTGAAAAGCGCACCGGTTCTGCGTGAAGTCAAGGAAGGCCGTCGTCTGGTGACCACGCACCTTGTCTCCATCTATCATGATACGCCCAAACTATCATTGGCTGACAAAGGTTTGGCGGTTCGCCTGCGCAAGAAGGGTACGCAGGGCTGGGAACAGACCGTCAAGGCAACCAACGGTTTGCGTGAAGCCTTGCCCGAACGCAATGAGTGGACGGTCGAGCTTGAAGAAGGTGTCCTTGATCTTGATCGTTTTACCGACAAGGGTGTCAAAAAGCTTCTCAAGAAGTTTGTGAAGAAAAAGAAGATCGACCGCATCTTCGAAAGTGACCTTAAGCGTGGCGCGGTGGACTTAACCTATCGTGATGCGGTCATGGAGCTTGCCATTGATCAGGGCGTTGTGCGTTCTGGTGATCAGGAAGTGCCGATTTCCGAAGTCGAGTTTGAACTGAAAAAAGGCCATCCAGCGGCCCTGTTTGATCTTGCCCTTGAATTGCAACGCACCGTGCCGCTGTTGCTCAGTATGCGATCCAAGGCTTCTCGGGGGCGTGATCTTTACCTTGGCAAGGGGCCGGGGGCCTATCGCGCAGCTGCGGTCAAACTGACCCCGGATATGTCGGCTGAAACCGCCTTTCGTGCTGTGATCGCGCAAGGACTGCGCATGATCCTGAGCAACGAGGTCTGCGTGCGTCAGGATCTTGATGTCGAAGGCTGCCATCAGATGCGTGTCGGCATGCGCCGCCTGCGGGTGGCGCTTAACCTGTTTAAGAAAAACCTGCCTGCGGGCGAAGCCGTCTTGCTGCGCCGGTTGTTGAAGCTTTGCAGCAAGGGGCTTGATGGCCTGCGCGATTGGGACGTGTTCCTGACCGAGACACTGCCGATGATCGAGGAACGCTTCCCGGATCATACCGGTGTTGCCGAACTGCGAAAGGCCGCGGAAAAACAGCGCGAGGCTGCCCTTGCCAACGCGCGCAAGATGCTCGATCAACCGGAATATGGTCAGTTGCTTTTGCTGCTTGGCGCATGGGCAAGCTATTCGCGCTGGGCATCAGGGGCGACTGCCGCGCAGATGAAGGCGATGGCCGCACCGGTGTCTGAGATGGCCGAGCCGCTTTTGGAACAGGCCTATAAACGGGTCACCAAACGCGATGATCACGTTGCGGGTCTGACGACGCCACAACTTCATGCGCTTCGTCTTGATGTCAAACAGATGCGTTACGGGACCGAGTTTTTTGGCGCGATTTACGGTTCGAAAAAGGTCAAGAAGTTCCGCTCCAAACTCACGACGATGCAGGAAATTCTGGGACAGCTTCAGGATGCCGCCGTTGCAGAGGCACGGTTGATGGCACTGGCCCCACAGCTTTCAAAAGACGGGATGATTGCGGTGGGGCTGATATCGGGCTGGTTCGGGGCCCGTGCCGATCATCGTCTTGAGGGGATCGAAGACGCCATGCACGATTTCACCGACCAGAAGGTTTTCTGGAAATAGAAAACCGTCGCTGCCAGTTGCGCAAAAGGCTGTCGGGATTACCCGGCAGCCTTTTTCATGTCCTGATAAGCTTCAAGAGCCCGCTCACGGCCTTCCTTAAGTCCGATCAAGGGTTCGGGGTAGGTTTTCCCCAAAGTTACGTCAGCGGCCTTGAGGATGAGCGGGGAGGCTTCCCATGGTTTGTGGATATATTGTTCGGGCATGTCACGCAATTCCGGCACCCATTGGCGGACATAGTCGCCCTTGGGATCAAACTTTTCGCCCTGAAGCACCGGATTGAAAATGCGGAAATAGGGGGCGGCATCGGCCCCGCACCCACCGATCCATTGCCATGAAAACGGGTTGTTGGCCGGGCAGGCGTCAACCAGCGTGTCATCAAACCATGCCAGACCATCTTGCCAGTGGATCAAAAGATGCTTCACCAGGATCGAGCCGACAATCATCCGCACGCGGTTATGCATATAGCCCGTGTGCCAGAGTTCGCGCATGCCGGCATCAACAATCGGAAAACCTGTTTGGCCTTTTTGCCAGGCGCGAAGGCCTTTTGCGTCTTCTGACCACGGGAAATGCTTGAACTGGCCCTGAAGCGGAACAGAACGCAGATCGGTTGCATGATACAGGATGTGATGGGCGAATTCCCGCCAGCCGAGCTCGGCGATGAATTTCGAGGCGGTCTTGCCCTTGCCCGGATTGGCGTCGGAATAGTGGTTGGCCGCATGCCAAACCTGATAGGGGCTGATTTCGCCAAAGCGCAGATGCGGTGAGAGTTCTGACGTTACCCGGCGATCCGGGCGGTCGCGCATATCGGCATAATCGGTAAGACGATCATCGATAAAGTCAAAAAGCTGGTCTTTTGCGCCCTGTTCGCCGGGGGTGAACCGCTCGTCAAGGCCAACGGCCCAGTTCACCGGCTTAGGCGACAGGTCAAAGTCGGTGATGTTGATTTGTCCATCAACCGTGCCCTTGAACAGTTCAATGCTTTTCGGGGGTGCATGGGGCTCACGCGGTGTCGGCAGCTTCTGACAAGCGCGCCAGAACGGGCTATAGACCTTGAAATCTGTGCCTTGCCCAGTTTTGACGTCCCACGGTTCAAACAATAGATTGGCCTTGTGGCTTTCGCAGGTCAGGCCTTGATCCTGAAGGATCGTTTTGATGTCAGTATCGCGCTTGGTCGATGGCTTGTCATAAAGACGGTTCCAGAATACGGCCTGAACAGGTTTGTCGTCAGCGATGTTTTCCAGAATGGATTTTGCATCCCCCGCAAACAAGCGCAGTGCGCGATCAGATTTGGTGTCGCCCAGCTCGGCGATATCGCGGTTCAGCGCAGTCAGGCTTTTTTCCAGCCACCATTTCGTCGCCCCGCCCAACTGATCTGAAATCACCGGATCAAGGATAAAGACCGGAAGCACAGCGCCGTCATATTCCTTGGCCCATTTTTGGGCAGCCAGAAGCGCCGGATTGTCCGCCAGTCGAAGGTCGCTTCGAAACCACATGATCGCGATCGGGCGTTCAGTCATCTGTCTTCCTGCTTGTCTGGGCTGTGTTCTGGGCAATGTCTTGGGGAGATCTGATGCCGGAGGGGAGAGAGCGTCACGACCGTGACAGCGTCTAGAGGGGAAGTCGAGGCGCTCTCTCTGGCTCGGGGTACATCAAGACATACGTCTGATGGTTCTGACCAGTTCACCGAAACTTTGCGAAAGAACATCTTTTTTCCATCCGGCAAAGCCAATCACCAATCCACGCACAGGGACAGCATCGTGTTCTGAGCGGGATTTCTCGAAGTAGGACGACAATGCACGGCAATCCAGACCCACCTTCACCAGTTCTTCCTGCATATTGATATCGTCTTGCGCCCGGGTCAAACGGGCGCATAGGTGCAACCCGCCATCTGATGGCAATACGGACAGGATATCGGATGCATCGTCGGCAATCAGTGATTTGAGGTGTGAACGCCGTTCGCCATATAGCATCCGCATCTTGCGCACGTGACTGCCAAAATGCCCCTCGGCAAAAAACGCACCAAGGGCGGCCTGGGTTGTCGGGGCTGGCACGCCATCGGCAAAACCGCGAATACCGCGAAAGGCCGAAACCAGTGCTGGCGGCAGGACCAGGTAACCAAGGCGGATCCCCGGAAACATCACCCGTGAAAAAGTGCCGACATAAATCACCCGATTGTCGGTATCCAGTCCCTGCAGGGATGATAGCGGCGGCCCGTCATAGCGATAGTCGCTGTCATAGTCATCCTCGACAATCCACGCATCGTTATCCTGCGCCCACTGCAAAAGCGACAAGCGCCGCGCGAGCGACAGCGTGGTACCCAGCGGATAGTTTCGTGATGGCGTGGTGACCACAATTCGGGCAGGCGAAGGGGTCTTTGTCAGACCTTTAACATCGAGGCCGTCTTCGTCCACTGTGATCGGATGAACAACAGCCCCGCTTGCTGCCAGTACACCACGGATGCCTTCATATCCCGGATCCTCGGTCGCAATGATATCCCCCGGATCGACAAGGGCGCGTGCGGCCAGATCAAGTGCCTGCTGGGCGCCCGAGACAATCATCACCTGATCGGCATCGCAATTGACCCCGCGTGATTGCCGCAGCCATTTGGCAATTTCAGCCCGCAACAGCGGCAGGCCAAGCGGATCATCCGGTATGGTCAGATCGATATCTGGCGCGCGCCATGATCGACGCAGCAATCGCGCCCAAAGATCAAACGGGAAGCCGTCAAGATCGGGGGTCGCCGGGTTAAACGGGCGGGCAACGCGAAAGCGCGGAAACCGTCGTTGATAGGTCAGCATGCGCTGGGCACTTTTGCTGAGCCGGACTGGTCGGTCTTTGGGGGCGATGGGGTGTCTGGCCCTGGCGTTTTGGCTGGTTTGCATGTCACGGTCGGGCAGTGTGCTGGCCACAAAGCTTCCGGCACCGACGCGGGTTTCAATATAGCCTTCTGATGTTAGCAGATCGAAACTGGCCACCACCGTATTGCGCGATATGCCAAGGGACCTTGCCAGATCGCGACTGGCGGGCAGGCGTTCGCCCGGATGCAAACGCCCGTCAAGGATAGCCGATCTAATCCCGTGATACAGACGGCGATAGGCCGTGATCCTGCCCTGATCGTCGGTATCACTGATCTGACTTGGATAGATCCAGCTGTAATCGCTGCGTGGCATCGCGTCCCCGATGAATAATTGGTTCTGTCATTTTTATTATAATGGACCTTTTGAAAAGTCCAATTTGATCCATGATCGGGCCAAATTCGACGTCCGGTTTTTTGAAGAAGAGGTCCCGCCATGTCTGATCAATATGAAGTCCAGCCCCACACCAAAGTTGTACGGGGCCCCAACCGTGCCAGTTATGATCGCACGCAAATTCACGGCATCATTGATGATGCGTTGATTTGCCATGTCGGCACCGTGGTGAACGGGCGCCCGGCGATGATCCCGACGGCCCATTGGCGGGTGGGGGAGCGGATCTATATCCATGGCGCCTCCAAGAACCGCATTCTTGCGGCGATTGCCGATGGGGCAGAAGCCTGTCTGTGCATTACCCACCTTGACGGATTGGTGATGGCGCGTTCGGCATTCCATCATTCGGCCAATTATCGGTCTGTGATCATCTATGGTCACGGCACAGTCGTGGCAGATGACGCCGACAAGATGGAACATTCCCGTCTGTTTACCGAAAAACTTGAACCGGGCCGGTGGGACCATATCCGCCAGCCCACCAAACAGGAACTCAAGGCCACCATGTTCCTGGGCTTTGACCTTGATCAGGTATCGGCGAAGGTTCGTGCAGGTGATCCGGTCGATGACGAAGAAGATTACGATCTGGATGTCTGGGCTGGCGTCTTGCCCTGTCATACCGTTTGGGGGGCGCCAATTGATGATAGCCGCCTTAAACCCGGCATCCAGCGCAAGGTGCGCTAGGTCGATCCCGCGTTAATTGTTTCGCCTGTGCTGGCTTCTGTTCGATGTCTGATTTACGAACCGGTCTGTTTTAGGGTACACCGGACGGGAACAGCACAGGATTGAACGATGAAGAAGTGGCTGATTGTCATTTTGGGTCTTTTGGGGGCACCAGGCGGTGCCTTCGCCAATGCCAACAATGTCTCGCTGGAGGAAAACGTCCTTCTGATGGCGACACATGTCGAGAGTATCCTTAATCAGACAGACGGCCTGATGCGCCGCTCTGCCGATTTGCTGCGAAATGCTGGCGGAATGAATGACGTTGTTATTCAGGGAAGCCTTTCGAGCTACACCGAACAGGTCGAAGCTGTACGTGCCTTGCTGTTTATCAATGCAAAGGGCATCCTCACGTTCGATACAACGCGCCATCCGGCACCGGATCTTGATCTTTCGGAACGGTCATACTTTAACGAAACCATCAATTTGGAAGATGATCGCATCCATATCGGGACCCCTGTACTTGGAAAGCAGTCGGGCGTTCCGTTCGTTCCGGTTACGCGGGTGTTGCGCGGTGTCTCCGGCTCGGTAATGGGGGTTCTGGTGGCGGTGATGACACCGGATGCCTGGTTGCCCGCAGAACGCGCGTGCCGACTGTGCTTCTATTCTGCCTTTACCACAAGCGGCCAGACAATCATGACCGCACCGGCCCAAATGCAATTGGCCGATGATTTTTTTGAAAGCCTGATGATTGTTGATGGGCGTTCGGGGATCAGCGAAACAAGGCTGAATACCTATCCCGCACGGACGATGTGGCGTCGTCTGCGCGATTACCCGGTTGTTGTGACCAGTTCGGTCGTTACCATATATTGATGGTCTCAGACGGCTGTTTTTCCATCAGGTAAAGCAGAAAGCTAACGGCCTTCATCTGATCATCGGGTGTAAATTCGGCGGCAGGCTTTCCGATGTGGCGTTCCATGGCAGCCCATATGTCGGCCGGAATTGTTCCCGTTTCGTTACTGATCATTACCGCAAGCTTTCCAAGCTCGTCAGTTGGAAGCATCGTTGGCTGCGTAAGCTGGTCATAGGTCAGGACACTTAGTGTTGCTGACAGCAACGCGATCACAATCGCCATAACCCAAAGTTGCGGCGTTGAAAGCCCGGTTTTCGGATCACTTGTCAGTGGCGCTGCCTTGTCCAGTCGCTTTTGCAGATCAATATCGAGCATATGGCCGTCCCGGCACCCTCATCATTTGACTAAAATGTGCGTGACACATCATAGATGGTTGTATCGGTAAATAACAACACGTGAAAGATGTGTAATCCTAGCCCCTTGAACTCTTAGCAAGGGAGCCGGGTTATGATGACGATCCGTTTGGCGAAAAAAGACGATGTTTCAAAGGTTTCGCAAATACACGCCTTCTGCTGGCGCGAAACCTATTCCTTCATGCCGCGCACGGTTTTACAAAGCCGAAACCGCAAGTTTCGCAAGTCGCAATGGATAAAGTGGTTCGAATCCCAAGCCAAGGACGAAGCTTTGTTTGTTGTCGAGGCCGATCACGTTGTGGTCGGCTTTTGCTTTTGTTGTCCCAACAAGGATGATGCCATTCAAGGTCGGGGCGAAATGCATGCTGCCTATGTTTTACCCGACTTTCGTGGACGAGAGGTCGGGCCGATGATGATGATGGCCATGCTTGACTTCATGATCGGACATGAATTGACGCCGCCGGTCTTGTGGGCGTTTCGCGATAACCCGATCAGATTGTGGTACGCCCAAATGGGATGGCGGGCCGAAGTTCGACGTGATCGCGTTATCGAAGGGTGTGCCATTCCCGAAGTAGGATATGTTTGCACGGATGTGGTCGCGCTGCACACGCGCCTGCGTAAACTGATCAGGCGCTATTGCGGTGAAACTGCTTTGACGCAAACTCGACAACGTTTTCAAAGGAATCCGCATCAAAGCTCTTTCCGGCTGACTGCTGTTTCTCCCGACAATAGTCGAACAATGACAGAAACAGGTCGGCAAACTCGTCTGGATCCGCTTTGACCGCACGCGATTTTCTGGCCAGAAAATAAGCGATATTGAAAACGATCTTGCGATCCAGTTCTTCCTCGGATGTGTTTGGCTCGTTGACGGGGGCACCCTGGCCGGTCAATAGCCATTCGATTGAAACGTCTGTTGCATGTGCAATCGCAACGCAGGCGGATGCCTTTGGATCGTTGCGCCCATGGCTATAGTTTTCAAGGGTGCGCGCAGATATGCCCGTGCGTTCGGCAAGAGCCGCGCGCGATCCGGCAATCTTTTCACAAAGGCCGATGCGTTGGCCAAGCAGTTCTGTGTCGTCCACTTTCATTCCAGTTTTCCCGAGCGCGTCTATCCGAATGGCCAAGAAGCCTACCCCCAAAGTGGGTGTCTTGAAAGAATTATAATAACAAATTACGCGATTTTTTCGCAAAATTGGTAAATATATGCTGTCATGTCGTTTGTTCTACGTGATTTTTGGTGATAGATTGCAGCATAATTCCGAATACAAGAAAAAAGTGCGTAGGATATGTTAAGCGACCACATCGAACAAATTGCCCGTCTCCTTCGCAAAAACGCCAATCACCATAATGGAAGATTGCAGCTCACAGACAAGACAACAGATATCCTTCTGTCAAATTTGCAGTTCTTGTCAGACGACCTTCGGCGCTATGAGGATGCAGAACTCTGCGCTGATGTAGAGTCTCCGGCAATTGCAGCGATCATGCGTGAACTTGGCTCGGTGACTGCAAATTTTGATGCGCCCGAAGATTGCGACACTGAGCCCAACTCCAATTCTGCTGACCCGCTGAGCAATAAGAGCACTCAAGAGATCTCAAATGGCAAGCCGGAGACTACAGACTAGCCTGTCTGTTCAAGGGTGTCAGGTCTTTCACAAGGTTTCCCGATTTGCTGCACCAAATGCGTTCCCCAAGCACCGGCTCGGGGAACGCATTGCAATTGTCTGAAACGGGTATGCTTATATCTTTGCGAGTGACGCTGCGATTTGAGCGCCAAGTCGGGCATTGTTACGCACCAGCGCAATATTGGCTTCAAGGCTTTTGCCTTCGGTCAGCTGGGTAACGCGCGCCAGAAGGAACGGGGTGACGTCGCGTCCCTGAATGCCTTTTTCCTTGGCCTCGATCAGGGCGTTATCAATCGCCCCCTCGATGGCTTCACGCGCCAGTGCCTTGTCGGCTTCTGGCGGGTTGCCAATGACGGCCCCGCCTTCAAGACCAAATTCCCATTTCGAATTAAGGAAAGCGGCAAGTTCCTCGGGGGTGTCAAGGCGCAGCGGCGCCTTTTGACCGCTTTCAACCGAATAGAATGCCGGAAATTCATCAGTGCCATAGGCAATAACCGGTACGCCAAGCGTTTCAAGATGTTCGAGCGTTTTGGGAATATCAAGGATCGCCTTCGCCCCGGCACAGACAACCGCAACACCGGTTTTGCCAAGCTCGGTCAGATCGGCCGACACATCGAAGTTACCCGCAAGGTCGCGATGCACCCCGCCAATGCCGCCCGTGGCAAAAACGCGAATACCGGCCTTTTCAGCCAGGATCATGGTTGCCGATACGGTGGTGGCACCATCACGTTTCTTTGCAAGGCAATAGGGGATGTCACGGCGCGACAGTTTGAGGATGTCGGTCCCCTTGGCGAAATATTCCAGTTCCTCGGGCGACAGGCCGATCTTGCAGCGCCCACCAATCACGGCGATGGTGGCCGGAATGGCACCGTTATCACGCACATCCTGTTCAACCGCACGTGCGGTTTCAAGGTTCTGCGGATAGGGCATGCCATGGGAAATGATGGTTGATTCAAGGGCAACAACAGGCTTGCCGGCGGCAAAGGCCTCTGCGACCTCGGGGGCGATATCAATATAGTCCGACATTCATCATGCTCGTCTTTGAGTTAAAGTTTTAAAGGCCAGAATTAAACAGATCGGCCTTTGAAATCCAGCGCAAAGCAGGGTGTTTTGCGAATGGCTGCTGTGCGTTATGGCATCCGTCGATGCCATCGCGGCACGGCACCTCTGACAGACACCGCATTGTAAGTCCCTGATTTGGCGGCTATCGTAAACCCACCACCAACCGACTTAAGGCCCACCCGAACATGCATGCCAAGCCCACTCTGACAACCGGTCTTCTGGCCTTTATGGCGGTTGGAAGCGGCCTGTCCGTTGCCAGTCTTTACTATGTGCAGCCCCTGCTTGAACTGCTTGCCCGTGAATATGGGCTGAATGAAACCACGGCCGGTTTTCTGGTGACCGTCGCACAGCTTGGCTATCTGACAGGGCTGATCGCGGTGGTGCCACTGGGCGATCATCATGAACGGCGTAAGTTGCTGACCGTGACCTCTGCCCTGACGGCGGTGGGGTTGCTGGCAATGGGGTTGGCCCCATCGTTCCTGATGCTGGTGGTGTTTAGCATCTCGGTCGGGATCACCTGCGTGACTGCGCAAATCCTTGTGCCGCTGGCGGCACACCTTGCAACGGATGACAAGCGCGGCTCCGCGGTTGGCACCGTCATGGGGGGGCTGTTAATGGGGATCCTGCTGGCCCGGACATTTTCAGGCATCATGGCCGAACTTGCGGGGTGGCGGTCGGTGTTTATTGCGGCTTCGGTTCTGATGGCGGTTTATTCGGTGGCCTGTTACCGGATCATTCCCCATATCCCGCCAACATCACACACCAGTTACCGCACGCTGTATCTTTCGATCCTGCATCTGTTTCGCGATGAACCGGTCTTGCGCCGCCGCAGCCTGATTGGCGGGCTGCAATATGCCGTGTTCGGGATATTCTGGACATCGATGGCCTTCATGCTGGTGCGCCAATATGGCATGTCCGAAGCCGTGATCGGGCTGTATGGCCTGATCGGTGCAATTGGCATTCTGGCCGCCCGTATCGCAGGCAGGCTGGCAGACAAGGGCTGGGCGCGGCTGAGTACCGGCGGGTTCCTGATGACAACGGTTTTAAGCTGGGGGCTGCTTTATTGGGGGCAGTGGTCGCTGATTGCCTTTGCGCTTGGCGTGGTGCTGATCGATCTGGGCATTCAGGGGGCGCATATCTCAAACCAGAGCGAGGTTTACCGCCTTAACCCCGAGGCCCGCAGCCGCCTGACCACCGGCTATATGGCCAGTTACTTTCTGGGAGGTGCCTGTGGCTCTGCCAGTTCGGCCATCGCCTATGGCATGGGCGGCTGGCCGGCTGTGGTGGTTCTTGGCGCCGGGGTATCGGTCCTGTGCGTTTTGATCTGGGCTGCGACCGAATTGCGCTTTCCGATCAGACAGATGAAACAAGGCGCATAGACCAAGCCAACATACCCCAAAGCAAAACGGCCGCCCCATCGGGACGGCCGTTTGCGTAAGAATGAGCTAAGCTGTGCTTAGTTCTTTTCTTTGTCGACGAGCTGGTTGGCAGCAATCCACGGCATCATCGCACGCAGTTTTTCGCCAACTTCTTCGATTTCGTGTTCAGCATGCAGACGACGGGTTGCCTTGAACATCGGCTGGCCGCAATGCATTTCCTGAACGAAGTCACGGACGAACTTGCCTTCCTGAATGTCGGTAAGAACTTCTTTCATGCGTTCTTTGACAGACGGATCGATCACGCGCGGGCCGGTGACATAGTCGCCGTATTCTGCGGTGTTGGAGATCGAGTAACGCATGTTGGCCATGCCGCCTTCATACATCAGGTCAACGATCAGCTTAACTTCGTGCAGGCACTCGAAATAGGCCATTTCCGGCGCATAGCCAGCTTCGGTCAGGGTCTCGAAGCCGTATTTGATCAGCTGGGTCAGACCGCCACAAAGAACAGCCTGCTCGCCGAACAGGTCGGTTTCGCACTCTTCACGGAAGGTGGTTTCGATAACGCCCGAACGACCGCCACCGATTGCCGAAGCATAGGACAGGGCAACTTCAAGCGCGTTGCCAGATGCGTTCTGTTCGATTGCTACCAGGCACGGAACCCCGCCGCCACGTGCATATTCGGAACGAACGGTGTGGCCCGGGCCCTTCGGCGCGATCATCATGACGTCGAGGTCAGCGCGCGGCTCGATCAGGCCGAAATGAACGTTAAGACCGTGTGCGAACAGAAGGGCAGCACCCTGTTTCAGGTTGTCGCGCAGTTCGTTGGCATAGATCGCAGCCTGATGCTCATCAGGGGTCAGCATCATGACAACGTCTGCCCAGGCCGCAGCTTCGGACGGGGTCATGGTTTTCAGACCGGCAGCTTCGGCTTTCTTGCGCGAGCTGGAGCCTTCACGCAGACCAACAACAACTTCTTTAACGCCGGAATCATGGAGGTTCAGTGCATGGGCATGGCCCTGCGAACCGTAACCGATGATGGCAACTTTTTTGGTTTTGATCAGATTAACATCTGCATCGCGGTCGTAATAAACACGCATCTTTCGATACCTCTGGACGTTGGACCACGCTATTTCATGCGTGGCGGATGGTAATAATTATTATGGGGCAGGCCCCAATGCCTTACCCGATGCGGATCATCGGGCAGGGCAAACTCACATCGTCAGTGTGCCGCGCGAAATCGCTGCCACACCGGTACGCGAAATTTCCGAAAGCCCAAGCGGCTCCATCAATTTGATGAAGGCGTCGATTTTTTCAGGGCTGCCGATGATTTCATACACGAAGGAATCGTTGGTCGCATCCACTGCGCGCGCCTTGAAAATATCGGCAATACGCAGGGATTCCACACGCTTTTCGCCCGCTGCAATCACTTTGACCAATGCAAGCTCGCGCTCGACACTTGGCCCGGCAAGGGTCAGGTCACTGACCTTGTGTATCGGGACAAGGCGCGAAAGCTGTGCCTTGATCTGTTCGATGACCATCGGGGTGCCCGAGGTAACCACAGTGATACGCGACTGGTGGGCCCTTGCGTCAACTTCGGCAACGGTCAGGCTTTCGATGTTATAGCCACGGCCGGAAAACAACCCGATAACACGGGCCAGAACGCCGGACTCGTTATCCACCAGAACGGATATGGTGTGTTTCGAAATTTCGGTTTCTTTCACGGTTTCGCTCCGCTAGGGCACGGTCGGGGGCAGCACATGCCGCCCGCGCCGGCCTTTTCATTTTGATTTGATGAGTTCGTTGCGCACAGTTTATGTGTGCGGATCAGACCAGAACCATCCCTTCGTCGGAATCAATGGCTTCGTCGCCCTTGGTTTCCTGCCCAAGCAGCATTTCGTTATGCGGCTTGCCCGACGGAATCATCGGATAGCAGTTTTCCTTGTCATCAACAGCGACGTCCAAAATCACCGGACCATCAATTTCCAGCATCTGCTTGATGGCATCATCAAGATCGGCCGGGTTATTGCAGGTCAGCCCGGTAAAGCCAAAGGCCTCGGACAGTTTGACGAAGTCGGGCAGGGTTTCGCTATAGCTTTCGGAATAGCGCGACCCGTGCAGAAGCTGCTGCCACTGACGGACCATGCCCATATAACGGTTGTTCAGGATCACGGTCTTGATCGGCAGACGATACTGCGTCATCGTCGCGCATTCCTGAATGTTCATCATGATCGAAGCATCACCGGTAAAGCAAACCACGGTCGCATCCGGGTGGGCCACCTGAACGCCAAGGGCCGCTGGCATGCCATAGCCCATGGTGCCAAGACCACCGGACGTCATCCATTCATACGGATGTTCGAACCCGAAATGCTGGGCGGCCCACATCTGGTGCTGGCCAACATCGGTGGTGATATAGGTTTTGCGATCGCGGGTCGCGGCATGGATCGAGCGGATAACATGCTGCGGCTTGATGACGTCTTTGGGCTGCTTGTAGGACAGGCAGCGTTTCGAACGCCATCCTTCGATCTCTTTCCACCAGCCATCAAGTGCACTGGCTTCGATCTTGTACTGTTTGGCTTTCCAGATCTTGATCATGTCTTCAAGAACATGGCCAACATCGCCAACGATCCCGATATCGACCGGAACGTTCTTGTTGATCGAGCTCTGATCAATGTCGATCTGGATTTTCTGCGAGTTCGGCGCAAAGAAATCGAGGTTGCCGGTCACACGGTCATCGAAACGTGCACCAATCGCGACCATGACGTCGCAATCATGCATCGACATGTTCGATTCATACGTGCCGTGCATCCCGACCATACCAAGATACTGGTTGTCCGATGCCGGATAAGCCCCAAGACCCATCAGGGTCAGCGTGATCGGCGCGCCGGTCATGCGGGTGAACTCGGTCAGAAGCTTGCATGCCTGTGTGCCGGAATTGATGACACCGCCGCCGCAATACAGGATCGGCTTTTTGGCCGATGCCAGCATTTCCATGGCTTCTTCGATCTGGGCGCGATCACCCTTGACCACCGGGTTATAGGTCCGGTGCTGAACCTGTGCCGGTTCCAGATACGGGGCCTTGCCAACAAGAATGTCCTTGGGCAGGTCAATCACGACCGGGCCCGGACGGCCGCTTGAGGCGACGTGGAAGGCCTCGTGCATCGTACGGGCAAGTTTATCGGGGTTTTTCACCAGATAGTTATGCTTGGTGCACGGGCGGGTAATGCCGGTGGTGTCGGCTTCCTGGAAAGCATCGTTCCCGATCAGATGGGTCGGGACCTGACCTGTCAGGCAGACAACTGGAATGGAATCCATCAACGCGTCGGTAAGGCCCGTAACGGCGTTTGTCGCCCCCGGTCCAGAGGTCACCAGCACGACGCCGACCTTGCCGGTCGAGCGGGCGTAACCTTCTGCAGCGTGGACAGCAGCCTGTTCATGGCGCACGAGAACGTGACGAATCCGGTTCTGTTTAAATATCTCGTCATATAGCGGTAGGACAGCGCCGCCGGGATAGCCGAACACGACTTCCACACCCTGATCAGCAAGGGCCTGCAACACTACTTCCGAACCGCTTAAAATACGTTCTGCCATGATTTTCGAGCCTCTTTACTTAACGACAACAACGTGTCGCGTGATAACCGCGTGATTGAAACATGATCCAATTATCCTCGAATTGGAGTTGAAAAATCCGCCGAAACGGCGGTTTTCCGCCATTTAGGCGGCAGAAGCGCCAACCTATCGCCTCACTTTGGCGTGGTCAACAGAAATTGGTTAACATCATGACGCATTTTTGCTGCCAAACTTTCCGAATATTGCGCGTCGATGATTTCCTTGGCTAACATCTGGTGTCGAAACCACGTTAATTGCCGTTTTGCATAGCGTCTGGTTTCGCGCTGTGATTTCTCTTTGGCTGTTGCCAGATCAATCTCCCCAGCAAGGTAGGCCGAAATCTCGCGCACGCCGACAGCCTTCATTACAGGCGCTGTTTCAGGCAATTCAAGGGCAAGCAGCCCTTTGACCTCGTCAATGGCACCCTGTTCAATCATCAGGTCAAAACGCCGGTTACAACGATCATACAGAATGTCGCGCGGCGGCATGTAACAAAGTTTCTTGAATTGCATGTTTTCAGGCGGGGTAATCACCGGTTCCTTGTGCCAGCTTGCCAATCCGCGCCCGGTATGGGCAAAAACCTCGGCGGCGCGAATCAGGCGCTGGGTATTGCTGCTATCAAGATTGGCGGCCGTTTCCGGGTCATCTGACTGAAGTTTGGCAAAGAATGCTTCGTGACCTAGCTCTTCAAGCTCATGGGTGACTTGCTGGCGAATCGCAGCTGGCACATCGGGGATCGGCGCAATGCCTTCAGTCAGGGCATTCAGATACATGCCCGTCCCCCCCGTGATGATCGGAAACTTGCCATTGGCGTGACAGTCGGCAATTTCCGCCATCGCCATGTCGCGCCACTTGCCAGCCGAACATGCTTCGCGCCCGGACAGCACACCGTAAAGCCGGTGCGGCGCGCGTGCGGTTTCGCTTTCATCGGGGCGGGCTGAGAGCACACGCAGTTCCTCATAGACCTGCATGCTGTCAGCATTAATCACCACCCCGTCAAAGGTCTCCGCCAGATCAAGGGCCAGCGCCGACTTCCCACTGGCGGTCGGGCCGGCAACGATCAGGACGGCTTGAAATTGGGTGTATTTCTCGGTGGGCATGCGATGAGTTTGTCCTGACTGTCACGCTTTCCATGGATTGAACAATTGGGCACCTGTTTGATCGAAGTCTTTGATATTACGGGTGGCAATCGTCATTCCGTGTACCAGAGCGCTTGCGGCAATCAGGGCATCCCGTTCGGATTTCGGATTAGGAACATGCAGCTGCGCGCACCGTCTCGCAACGGCTTCGTCAATCGCCAGTATCCTATTCTCAAATGCTTTGAGGACATGGCCTTCGAACCAGTTACGCAATATCTTTGCCTGATCGGGATCACGCCGTTCGATTTGCAAAATACCCGTTTCGATCTCAAGAACGGTGATGGCTGAAATATACAGGATGGTTGCATCGACGGATTTGGCCCAGTTGACCACATTCTCGTCGGCTTTTCCCTGCCCGGCACGACGCAGCTCGGAGATGACATTCGTGTCGAGAATAAACATTACGATAGGTCAGCCGGCTTTATGTCGATCTTGGCAGGTTGTGGATCAAACTCGATATCGTTTGCGCCAGGCATCGCAAGAAGGTCAACGATGGAGGGCAGTGACCCCGTCAAGCGTTGATACTCTTCGATCGACAGCAACACATGCGACGGCTTGCCGCGGTCGGTAATGACCACCGGGCCGCCTTTGGAAGCCTTTTTCGCGCCGCTGGTATCCTGATTGAAGTCGCGGCTTGAGATCGTTGTAATACCCATCGCTCACCTCGCTTAGTTTGTAGCAACAATACTACATTGTATTGGCGCGACGGGCAACAAAATCCACGAAAGCAACAAACGCTCTTGCCACAGTCCGGTGCAATTCGGATAAAGGCGGCAACGATGTTTGATGCCTTTTCCGCCAAGGAGCCCAAAGACCATGAAATTGGTTCTCACCCTGATTGCCGCCCCGAACTCGAATGCGCTGACCAAGGCTGTGATTGATAACGCGGCAATCGCGCTGACCGGGGCGGGGGCATTGGTTGGCGATGTGACGTGGTTGGCTGATGGCGAGGCCTGCGATCTGACCTTTGATGGTATTCCGCTTGATGTCGCCGATACGACGCTGGCCGAGGCGGAGCTTCCGGTGGATGCTATCACCCAGAAGGTCGCCACACGTCGCAAGAAGCTTTTGATTGCCGATATGGACAGCACGATTGTCACCGGTGAAACCCTTGATGAACTGGCCGAGTTTGCCGGGGTCAAGGACCGGGTGGCGGCGATTACGGCACGTGCGATGAATGGCGAACTTGATTTCGAAGCGGCACTTGATGAACGCGTTGGATTGCTTGATGGCATGTCAACGGAGATGCTCAAGGAAGCCTGGAAAACGGTGGAGTATACCGGCGGTGCGCGGGAACTGGTCGCGACGATGAAGGCAAATGGCGGTTTTGCTGCCCTGGTTTCGGGCGGGTTTGATTTCTTTACCGGGGCGGTGCGCGCCGAGCTTGGCTTTGATTACGATCAGGCCAATGTCCTGCTTGAAAAGGATGGCAAGCTGACCGGCAAGGTTCAGAAACCGGTTCTTGATCGCCAGGCAAAGGTCGATGCGCTTGAAAACCTGTCAGCCGAACAGGGCATCGCGGTTGGGGATGCGATTGCCGTTGGCGATGGTGCCAATGATCTTCAGATGATCTCGCTTGCCGGAACCGGGGTTGCCTTCCACGCCAAACCAGCGGTGCGTGAACAGGCGCGCATTTGTGTCAATCACGGTGATCTGACCGCACTGCTTTATATGCAGGGATATGCAAAGTCGGACTTCGTTTCCTAGGAAATGTCCGCGTTAAACAAAAAGGGCGACCTGAAAATCAGGCCGCCCTTTTTTGATGCTTGTTTTAGGCGATGACTTATTCGTCGCCCGAAAGCGTCAGGCCGAAGTAACGCGGGCCAGCCGATGTTTCGATCAACATCAGGATGGTGCGTTTTTCATCTTCGATCGCAGTTTCGACCGCATCGACAACGTCTTCGACGTTTTCAACCGAGCTGTGCGACGCCTCGATGATGATGTCGCCCGGGCGAACGCCCTTTTCGGCGGCATAGCTGTCACCGGCAACCTCGGTCACGATGACACCTTCGGTACCTTCGGCAAGGTTATAGCGTTGACGCAGGCTTTCATCGACATTGGCGATCTTGATGCCAAGTGCGTCGATGCTGGCCTCGGCAACGGCAGGTGCTTCCTGTTCCTGTGCCTCGCCTGCACTTGCGGCGACGACTTCCTCTTCAAGTTCGCCAAGCTCAACCTGAACGGTTTTCTTTTCGCCATCGCGCCAGATTTCGACATCGACTTCCTTGCCAATGCGGGTTTCTGCAACGATGCGCGGCAGGCGACGCATGGATTCAACTTCCTTGCCATCGAAGGTCAGGATGACGTCACCCTGTTTGATGCCAGCAGCCTTGGCCGGGCCGTCTTCTGCAACACCGGCAACCATGGCACCGGTTGAATCTTCAAGACCAACCGAGTCTGCGATGTCTTCGGTCACGGTCTGGATGTGAACACCCAGCCAGCCACGACGGGTGCGGCCATATTCCTTAAGCTGATCGACAACGCTTTGTGCGATACCGGACGGAATGGCAAAGCCGATCCCGACTGAACCGCCGGATGGCGAATAGATCGCGCTGTTGATGCCAATCACATCACCATCAAGGTTAAACAGCGGACCGCCCGAGTTACCACGGTTGATCGAGGCATCCGTCTGAATGAAGTCATCATACGGACCCTGGTTGATGTCGCGGTTTCGTGCGGAAATGATACCGGCAGTCACCGTACCGCCAAGGCCAAACGGGTTGCCGATTGCCATCGCCCAGTCACCGATGCGGGCACTGTCCGAGTCCCCCCATTTGACGAATGGCAGGTCTTCTTCCGGTTCGACCTTAAGCAGGGCGACGTCGGTTTTGGGGTCGCGGCCGATCAGTTCGGCTTCAAGCGTATTGCCATCATGCAGGCGCACGGTAATCTCGTCGGCACCGTCGATCACGTGGTTGTTGGTGACGATATAGCCGTCAGGCGAGATGATGAAGCCTGAACCAAGTGCGGTTGCACGGCGGCGTTGCGGTGCCTGACCGCCCTGGCCACCCTGACCGTTGCGGTCCATGAAATCACGGAAAAGGTCTTCGAACGGCGAACCGGGAGGGAACTGGAAGTCCGGTCCCTGTCGTTCGGCGACCATTTGGCTGGTGGAAATATTTACAACACTTGGCAGAAGCTTTTCTGCCAGGTCTGCGAAACTCTCAGGAGCGGGGCGGGCATTCGCAATCTGCGAAACACTGGCCACGCCAAGGAGAACAATCACCAGTGCTGCGGTTATCTTGGTGCGCACCGGGTTGTATAATGCGTCTAGCATGTGTCTGATCCTGTTCGTTGCCGCGTTCACGGTATTTGTCATTCTCTTTGTGCAGCGCACGGCGGGGCTGTATTTCACCCGTCGCTTAAGTAACCAAATTAACTCCGACTTTGGCAGAAATTAGGCGGTACTGGGAAAAATCAAGGAATTGTAAGCACAAAATCGTGACGAGGGACTTTTGCGTTGCCGTTCCCTGATCCTGATGGCCGTTTACTAAAGCCAGGTCCGTACTGCCCATATTCCGCCAATGGCTATGACAGCGGCGATCAATCCGCCAATGCGCAACTGCGATTCAGGAATTTCCTGAACAAGCTCCATTACCCTTTTCAGGCCGCCGGGAAACAGCGTGTAAAGCATCCCTTCCAACGCGATGGCCAGAAGTATGGCTGTTGCAAGTTCCTTCATGACTAAGGACGTTCCGGCGTTTCTTTGTGATTTGTCAGACTTTCGCCAGACAAATCGAATTTATAAAAACAAAAAGGGCGACCAGCCCAATATGCAGGTCGCCCTTATGTTTTGTCTAGCGGCTTGTCGCTGGGCCAGACTTATTAAAGTACTGGAAAAACTCGCTGTCTGGTGAAAGCACCATCGTCGAGCCGTTATCAAGCGCGATTTTGTAGGCTTCGAGCGAACGATAGAATTCAAAGAATTCCGCGTCCTTGCCATACGCTTTACCCAGAATGACGTTTCGCTGACCATCGCCTTCACCACGCAGGACTTCGGCCTGACGGTTGGCTTCGGCGATGATGCCGATACGTTCACGATCAGCTTCTGCCTGGATCTTCGCCTTGAG
>NZ_DBGS01000109.1:0-16117 GCF_002295455.1 Thalassospira sp. UBA848
ATCCCGACAACGTTTTCCGTGCCACCACGGCGGTATTTTTCCTGCCCTCCGCCCCGGATCTGGGGGACCAGCATTACGCCCGGTGCAATCGCCAGCGCACCAACACCTTTCGGACCGCCGATCTTATGAGCCGAGATTGACACCATATCAACCAGCAAACGGTTCATATCGACCGGCAAACGTCCCAGCGCCTGAACAGCGTCACAATGGACCTTCGCACCATATTCGCGCGCCAGCAGACCAACCTTGGCCACCGGCTGAATGACGCCGGTTTCATTATTGGCCAGCATGACCGACACCAGAACCTTTTGCCCGGCATCCGATGCGTCCTTAAGCATCGTTTCAAGCGCGACCAGATCAATCACGCCGTTTGCATCCACCGGAATGCGTTTGGCATCGGGCCGTGCTTCGATGACCGAGGGATGCTCGACCGCACTGGTAAATACGGTGACGTCCTCTAATCCGTTTAACGCCAGATTGTTGGCCTCTGTTCCACCGCTGGTGAAAACGATCCGTTCGGAATCGCCCCCCACCAGATCGGCGATGGTGCGCCGGGCATGATCAACGATCTTGCGCGCGGCACGGCCACTGGCATGAACCGATGACGGATTACCTGCAACATCCATCGCAGCGATCATGGCCTGCTTTGCATCATCGCAAAGCGGCGCGCTGGCGTTGTAGTCGAGATAAACCTGATCGGTCATCAGTTTAAAATCATCCTTATTCGCATCTGCCCTCGATATAGAGGACCAATTACTGTGCCGCAACCTGCGACGGCTCTTCGATCTGGGTTGTTTTACCCGGGAATGTCCGAAGCGTTCCCGCCACGTTGCGATCTACCACATCAGCAAGGCTGACAGAGGCAAGATACAGATAAATCTGGTTGCCAAGCTCTTCCCACAGTTCGTGGGTCTGACAACGGCCCTTGTTTCCCTTGCAGCCCTTGGGCGAGCCGGATTTGCAACGGGTTGCACGGATCGGCTCGTCCACAGCCAGAATGACATCGGCCACACGGGTTTCGGTGGCATTGCGTGCCAGCAAATAACCGCCACCCGGTCCGCGCACTGAACGGACCAAGCCGCCCTTGCGCAATTTGCCAAACAGCTGTTCCAGATAAGAAAGTGAAATTTCCTGGCGGTCCGCAATATCTGCAAGTGCGACCGGTCGGTCCTTGCTGCTTTCAGCGAGATCGACCATTGCCATCACGGCATAGCGGCCTTTTGTACTCAGCTTCACGGTGCGTCCTCCTGCCTTGCTTTCGGGTTACCTAAAGCGGGCTTGTTCATTCACATTACGCAATGCATGCGCAAATTCTATTCCGATGATGCGACGATACGCGGTTTTTCCGGTGCGCTTTCCTCGCCGGCTTTTTCAACCTCCAGCGCAACGACCTTGTCGCGCAGCGTCTTGACTTCACGACCGAGCTCATCAAGGGCACGGGCCACCGGATCCGGCAGATCGCCAAGCGGCGTACCATAAGCACAGAACCGGTCATCCTGTTCACGGCGTACAATCTTGGCCGGAATACCAACCACAGTTGCCCCTTCAGGCACCTCGGAAAGCACAACCGCGTTGCCGCCAACACGTGCATTCTTGCGCACGGTGAACGGGCCAAGGATTTGCGCGCCAGAGCCAACAATCACACCGTCTTCAAGCGTCGGGTGACGTTTCAGACCGCGCTGACCATCGCTGTTTACGCTAGGCGACGTCCCGCCAAGGGTAACGCCCTGATACAATGTTACATCATCACCAAGTTCCGCGGTTTCGCCGATCACAACACCCATGCCATGGTCGATAAAGAAGCGCTTGCCGATTGTTGCCCCCGGGTGAATTTCGATCCCGGTCAACCAGCGCAAAATCTGCGACAGGAAACGGGCCGTGAGGCGAAAACCGCGCTGCCACAGCCAGTGCGTACCGCGATAGCCCATGATCGCATGGAACGCCGGATAGCTGATCACGACTTCCCAGCGGGATCGCGCCGCAGGGTCACGGGCAATCATCGCGTCAATTTCCTGACGAATTAGCTTGAACATGGGGCGGTCCACTGTGTAATTAGTACCTTCGATTCCCGGCAACCGCTTCTACGCCCAGCCTCGCGCAGATCGCGAAAGCGGGTGAGACACGCAACATGGGGTTAGCCGGAATATAGGATAACCGAGTAACTTGGTCAAGTATTTGCCCAACGCAATTTATGCACAAACACGAAAAAACTCACAAAAACACTCGGATATTTTTGTTACACACATCTTTCCATTCGTGGACAGGAGCAGTCTGATCCATGCCTGAGGTCATTTTTAACGGCCCCGAAGGTCGCCTTGAAGGTCGCTACCATCATAACGGCGCTGACGATTCGCCCATCGCACTTATCCTCCATCCAAACCCGCAACAGGGTGGCACAATGAATAACAAGTTGTGCTTCAACATGTTCAACATGTTCAAGGATCGCGGCTATTCCGTCATGCGGTTCAACTTCCGCGGTGTGGGTCGCTCACAGGGTGTCTTCGATCAGGGCATCGGCGAACTCTCGGATGCGGCATCCGCGCTTGACTGGATGCAGACCTATAACGCCAATGCGCGCGCAACCTGGGTCGCCGGTTATTCGTTCGGTTCCTGGATCGGCATGCAGCTTCTGATGCGCCGTCCGGAAATTGACGGATTTATTTCGGTCGCAGCCCCGGCAAGTGAACATGACTTCACCTTCCTTGCCCCTTGCCCGTCATCCGGCATTCTGATCCACGGCAGCCAGGACACCAACATCCCGGTGGCATCGGTTAACAAACTTGCCGACAAGCTCAATGCCCAGAAGGGTATTGAAGTCGACATGTGCGCGATTGACGGTGCCGATCACTATTTTGCCAAACAGCAAGATGACGTGATCAAGCATTCGATTGCCTATCTGGACAAGCGCGGCGCGTAACGCGCTACATGCTTTTAAGAATAAAACGGAAGGCCGCCTGATCAGGCGGCCTTTTTTGTTGTGTACAGCTTTCCGCCACAACACGGTTCCGGGACACCGGTTGTTCCAGGGAAACTTAGCGGCAAATCCCGCAAATGTCGCACGGCCAGAAAACCAAAACATTCCGCCTCAACCGCATCACCATCCCAATTCAGCTCGTCCACCGAGCGTACCGGCACACCAAGACGGGCTGCAAGTGTCGCCATGATGTAATCATTATGCCGACCGCCACCGCAGACGAACCAGCCTTTCGGCGCACTTGGCAAATGGTTCACACCGGCAACAATGGCTGCCACCGTGCAATTGGCAAGCGTTGCCGCCCCGTCAGGCACATTCAGCTTGGCCTCGACCACCAGCCCGTCGATGCGTGCTGCCATATCTTCGCGATCAAGTGATTTCGGCGGGATCCGATCAAAATACGGATCTTCAAGGAATTTGACCTCAACCATCGGGTCGCCCGTACCTGATGCGGCCGTTGCCCCGTTCAAATCGACCGGATTACCGGTATGGCGCAGCATCCAGTCATCAAGCCTGGCATTGCCCGGCCCGCAGTCAAAGGCGAGCAACGCATCATCCGCATCGATATAGGTGACGTTTGAGACCCCACCAATGTTCAACACCGCCACAGGCAATTCAAGACCGGCACTTTTGATCAGGGCTGCATGATAAACCGGGGCAAGTGGCGCCCCCTCACCCCCGGCCGCCACATCCGCCAACCTGAAATCGGCCACCACCGGAATGCCGGTTTGTTGGGCAAGCATGTGCGGCGTTCCGATCTGGCGCGTGATGCCATTACCCGGTTCATGAAATACCGTCTGACCGTGAAATCCGATGACGCCAACATCAGCTGCTGAAACGCCGGATTTATCAAGCAGCATGTTAACAGCGTCAACATGCACCTGTGTCAGATCATCGGCCACGACATGTTCGCTGTTGGTCGCACTGCGATTGCCGAAGCAGGCCCGCATGCGTTCGCGCAATTCCGGGGCATAGGGCACAAAAACCGATTGTCCGGTGCGGCGCACCTCAACGCCATCGGTTTCAATCAGGGCCGCATCCACCCCATCAAGGGACGTGCCGCTCATCATGCCAATTGCTGTGATCCAGCCTTGTGTCATGTCGTGCTCCGTGCGCAGTAAACTGGTGGTTTAACGCAGACTAGAACGAAATTATCGCGAATTCGTTACCCGGATAGCAGATCTGTTCGCCGATGCGTTGCCGAGCGGATGTTTTCTGTGCTAGATCATCGCCTCCGCACCAATCGGCGGATCGAATTTTCTATCACAACCAACATAGCGCAAAAACCATGACTGAACTGAAGTCTGATTTTCTCCGCGTCATGCATGACCGCGGTTACGTCCACCAATGTACTGATCTTGAAGGCCTTGATGCCTATGCATCGGAAAATACGGTGGTGTGCTATGTGGGTTATGATTGCACGGCTGACAGCCTGCATGTCGGCTCCCTGGTATCAATCATGATGCTGCGCTGGTTGCAGAAAACCGGCCACAAGCCGATCGTCCTGATGGGGGGCGGCACGACCCGCGTTGGTGACCCGACTGGCCGCGATGATGCGCGCCCGGTACTGACCGATGAAATCATCGAAGCCAACATGGCGGGCATCAAAAAGGTCTTCCAGCAGTTCCTGTCGTTTGGTGACGGCCCGACCGATGCGGTCATGGTCAATAACGCCGACTGGCTGGACAAGCTCAACTACATTGAGTTCCTGCGTGATTTCGGTCGCCATTTCTCGGTCAACCGCATGCTGAGCTTTGATTCCGTCAAGCTCCGCCTGGACCGTGAACAGTCACTGAGCTTCCTTGAATTCAACTACATGATTCTGCAGGCTTATGACTTTGTCGAACTGAACCGCAACTATGGCTGCACCCTGCAAATGGGTGGATCGGATCAGTGGGGCAACATCGTCAATGGTGTCGAGCTGGGCCGTCGTGTCGATGACAAGTCGCTGTTTGGCCTGACCACGCCGCTGATGACCACCGCATCGGGTGCGAAGATGGGCAAGACTGCGGCTGGCGCTGTCTGGCTGAATGAAGAACGCCTGTCATCTTATGACTACTACCAGTTCTGGCGTAACACCGAAGACGCAGACGTGATTAAATTCATGCGTCTGTTTACCGAAATGTCGCTTGATCAGATTGCCGAATACGAAAAGCTTGAAGGCTCTCAGATCAACGAAGCCAAAAAGGTTCTGGCATTCGAGGCAGTCAAACTTTGTCGTGGCGAAGAAGCAGCCCTTGCAGCGGCTGAAACCGCCCGCAAAACCTTTGAAGAAGGTGTTCTGGCAGATGATCTTCCGACTGTGGAAGTCGCCAAGGCTGATCTGGATGCCGGCATTCCGGCCTTTGACCTGTTCCGTCGCGCGGAACTTGCCAAATCGGGTGGTGAAGCCCGTCGCCTGATCAAGGGTGGTGGTGCCAAGATCAATGACGAAAAAGTCAGCGATGAAAACGCAACCATCACGGCCGATGCCGTTAATGCGGATGGCGTGATCAAGGTTTCTGCTGGCAAAAAGCGCCACGTGCTGATCAAACCTGTCTGATCACAAAATACCCATAAAAAAAGCCCCGCCGATAGTCGTGCGGGGCTTTTTTTGTGCTGGGCGATCAGATTAACCCGGTTCGGCACCTGTGATCAGGTTGCGGAACACGCCAGGCACAAATGTCGAGAGCGGATTGACCGTGATACTTGGTTCATCAAGATCGCCTTCAATCGTGTATGTCGGGGCAAAGATACCGCCCCCCTCTTCACCGACCAGAATATCCCCAAGCAGCGGAATTGCACCGAGTGCCGAGTTCAGCGCATAGACCGGCACAATCGATCCGGCAAGACGGATCTCGGATTTAGCCAGATCAATCGAACCATTGGCTGTTACCCCGACAGCGGCCCCGTTTGCCGCCACCTTTGAAAGTGACAGGACATCATTTACATAGGTGAAGTCGCCATTGAGCGCGTTAAACGAAATACCATTGCCTTGCAAAACATCGCCAAGCCCGGTCAGGGATGCGGCACTCAGGACACGAGCCGCAATCGGTGCGTTAACGACGCGAAATTCATCAATGCTCGCCTGACCGGTGAAGGGCTGGGAAACATCACTTTCGTCAACCGTACCTTCAATCGTCATGCGCCCGCCCAGAAGGTTGTCATACATATCAACCGCACGCAGGAAACGACCGGCATCTTCACTGGTGAGTGTTACCTTGCGTGTCTGGAAATCCTCGCGGACAACCTGGGCAAACACGTTTGCACGGTCGCCAAATGCCCCATTAAGAACAAGACGGTCCCATTCCTGCCCGACCGTGTGGATCGAACCACGCACATCGGCCAGCAGTTCTCCATTGGCCATGACCATTTGTTCGATGTTCAGGAACACCTCTGTGCTTCCGCCGGAGCGTTCGGCACGTTCGCCAATCCCGCCACTATTGGCGTCCGACAGGTCCTTGCGCTTGTCCTCGCCATCGTCGTCTTCATCCACGATCCACGGGGTGGCGATCAGTTGGCGGGCGGTGATTTCAAGTTCGCGTTGGTCGCCTTGCTGACGCAATGTGATTTTGCCATCATTCAGAAGCGGTTCTTCGCCCTTTAACAGGAAGCCATCGGCTGCAAGCGTGACAAGATAGTTCTGCGCGTCGGGTTCAGGATCAGGTGTTTTTTCATCGGATGCCTCATCATCGATGAACGAACGCAGGTCAAACTGCGCACCTCGAAGATCAATCAGCACTCTTTCGTCTTCTTCCATACGAACAGTGCCGGCAATGCCGATATTCTCGCGGAATCGGGTGTCTTGCAGCTCGACCAGCCATTTGTCGGCCATGACGTTATCACCACGCCAGCTTCCACGTCCGCTGGCTTCAACGGCAGGCGCCGAGATCGCGAAACTATCGACCACCCCGCCACCATCAAACTGGACGGCAACACCAAACCTGGCCGACGCGGCAGCGCCAGGTTCCTTGCGATAGCCGATTGTTTCAGTCGGAACGGAAATTCTAACATCGGCAAGATCAATATCACCGACCACGCGCACCGCGTCGGAGGCAACCTGAATATCAAGATCGCCCTTTGCCATCCCGTTCAGGTACGGCCCCGGATCAAGTTCGATATCAGGCAGAACCGCAAGATCAAGATCGCCCGACAGCTTGTAGTGACTTGTGACAGCCGCGCCGTCGTCAAACGTTTCCACCCAGTTGATATTGGTGGTGCCGCGGCCAACGGTTGCCGTACCGCCCAGCTCCAACCCCTTGGTATTGACCTGCAATTCAAAGCTGCCATCGGCGATATCCATGCCGCGGAATGCCGACGCAATCGCGGCATTTTCAATGCGCGACGCTGCTGCAACCTCAACATCATCAAAAGTCACATCACGCAAAAGCGGAAAATTCAGACGCACGCGCGTGGCTTGGTCACCCCTGATCCGGGCCGGGTCAATGCCCAGACGGGTCGCAAAACCAAGCGGTTTTGCCTCGATCAGTTCAAGGGCCTTACGCGCGCTGCCTTGTGCGACAATTTCAATATCGGCGGAGGGCACGGGTTCATGCAACTTGGAGAAGACGATACTGGCATCCGTGACTTGAAGACCATCTGTCTCACCGGTATCGACAAAGATACTGAAACTGGTTTCGTCAAACTCGGCGCGGCCAGCGGCATTCAGCACACTGGGCATTTCACCCAGATAATGTACCGTCACACCCGACATCGTCATTTGGCCGCCAAGATCATCAAGAATAATGTCATCTGCATCACCCTTATGCAGTTCCGTATGAAGCGTCGCCTGATGAACGATCCCTTCGGAAAGGTTGGTGACAACCCATTCACGGGCGTCATATCCAACACCTTCGGGCCAGAGGCGATCAAGATCATTGGTCGCGACATCCTTGGCCGACGCATCAAGGTTCACCTGCCACTGCCCGAACGGATCAAGCACGACGCCCTGAAGCTTGGCCGACGCATCACCGACATTTATCACAACGTTATCGATGCTGAACCGGCCCGGAACAAAGCTTGTGACGATCTGCCCATCTGAAACGCGATAGTTTGCGCGCATTTCGTCGGGAAAAGTGATGATGCCGCTGCCAACCGAAAGATCCGTCGAGGCAACAAGCAATTCCCCGTTCGGATCAAAAGTTGCCTGCAACTTGCCGGACACAGGTACGTAGGCATCGCGCAATTTTTCAAACAAATCCGAGATACTGGCAAGGTCGGCCAGCTGCACCTCACCCAGTTCCGCTGCAAGATCAACCTCGCCGGTTTCCCTGCTGTAATCACCAGTCACCTTGATCTCGGTTGAGATATCCCCCGCACTGACCAGCATGGAGGCTTCTGCCCCGATCCCGAAAGCCTGACGCGATAGCATGATATCGGCTTGTGGTGCGGCCCAGACAATTCCGATTTTCTCATCGCGCACCTGAAGATCAGCATTGACGACCCCAAAGCTTTCAAAATAGGCCGCCGCCGGAATATCGGTACGCTCGCCCGACAGAATGGCAAAGACATCTTGCAGAACAGAGTTTGCGGAACGCTCGACGGTTGGGGATTCAGGCGTCACTTCTGGAATAGGGTCAAGTTCTGCCTCTGGTGCGCCGGGCAGCTCAATCGTGACGGATGATCCACGACCTTTTTCATAGGTTTGCGCCGCAGGGGCCGTAACATCATTTGCTTGATCTGTATCTTCGGCCAGGGCTGTAACATCTTCTGCGGTGTCTGCGGCGACATAGCCGATATCGATCTTGCCATCCGCGCTGCGTTCAAGGCGGATGCGCGGACCAATCAGATTAAGTTCGCGAAGCGCAAGGACGCCTTCAAACAGCGCCTTGCTGGAAAACACCACATCGGCTTCGGGAACGTTAAGGAGTTCCTGATTGTCAGGACCAAAGATGCTGACCTGGCGCAAGCCGACATCGAACTTTTCATCCCAGCCGCGCCAGCGCAGAACGATATCGCCCACGGCCAGTCGGGTGTTTCCCATGGATTGATTGAGATGATCAACAATATACGGGGTCAAGCGGTGCAGGGACACGGGTTCCTGTGACAGCCGCCAGATGGTGACAGCTGCGAACACGCCGACAAACAGGACGATGGCTGATAACGTCAGCGCCAGCCATCCGGCAAAGGTCTTAACGTGGCGCACTCTTTGTACCCTGTTTTACCGATGTCATATGCAGCAATATCAACAACCTGTCATATCCGCGATGGTTGTCGATGTGTCATTGGCAACCATATTACCTGAAAGTACCAGACCGTTATTGATCTATTCCCCTTTTTGTCCGATCACAGAAAAGCTAGAAATGGTTAAGTCGTCCTGTTGATCAGGACACCCAACTCCTTGCAGAAATTATGCAATCAGGCGCAACCCTTTGCATAGCGCGGTTTGTTGCCACTTCGCAATACAAGGAACGCAAAAAGTGTCTCTTTCCTGGATTTCACAGGACCTGCCCCACGCCTTCGATTCCGACCGTGTCGCCAACGCGTTCGAACGCTGGAACGCGCTGGGTGATCGGCCCGTTTTCGAAAGCTTGTCAGACAAAATTGGCGAGATTGCGTCCGATCCCCAAAAACGTGCGGTTCTTGAAGCCCTGTTTGGCAACAGCCCCTATCTGACCAATCTTTGCCTCCGTGATCCCGATACGGTCTGCGACGTGTTTGACAATGGCCTTGAACAGGCCTTTGCCAACGCACTTAATCCGGTCAACGTCAGTGCGAATGCCCGCGATCTGGATCAGGCCGCGACAATGGCCGCTGTACGCATTGCGAAACGCAAGGCGGCCCTTGTGATCGCGATTGCCGACATCTGCAAGGCCTGGCCACTTGATCAGATCACCTCGGCAATCAGTGAAACAGCCGAACGTACCCTTGATTTCACCATGGCGCATTGCCTGTCAGCCATGGCGCGCCTGCGTAATTATGACCTGCCAAACCCGGAAAACCCGCTTGAAGGATCGGGCATCTTTGCCATTGGCATGGGCAAACTCGGTGCGGGGGAACTTAACTATTCATCGGACATCGACCTGATCTTTCTCTATGACCAGGATGTGGTGACCTATGTCGATCCTGATCGCATTCATCAGGACCTGGTGCGGATGGTACGTGACATCACCCGGATCATGGAAGAACGCACGGGTGATGGATATGTGTTTCGCACCGACCTGCGCCTGCGCCCGGATCCTTCATCAACGCCACCGATCCTGTCGATGATTGCGGCTGAAACCTATTACGAAACAGTCGGGCAAAACTGGGAACGCGCGGCCATGATCAAGGCCCGTATCGTTGGTGGAGATCGCGTTTCGGGCAATGAGTTTCTTGAAATTTTGCGCCCGTTTGTCTGGCGCAAGCATCTTGATTTCATTGCCATTCAGGACATTCATTCCATCAAACGCCAGATCAATGCCCACAAGGGCGGCAGCAAGATCAACATCCCCGGCCACAACGTTAAACTGGGCCGTGGCGGTATCCGCGAGATCGAGTTTTTTGCCCAGACCCAACAGTTGATCTGGGGCGGACGTGAGATTGCGCTTCGTGGCAAGGCGACATGCGACACGCTGCGCACCCTGACCGAATTCGGTCAGGTGTCCGAGGAAGTCCGCGACGAGATGGTGGCGGCCTATGAGTTCCTGCGCACGGTCGAACACCGCCTGCAAATGATCAATGATCAGCAGACCCAAACCCTGCCCGATACAGATCAGGGGTTGCTCGCCCTTGCGACCTTCCTTGGCTATGAAACGCTTGATGCCTTTAAGGCCGACTTGCTGCTTCATTTGCGCAATGTCGAAAACAACTATGCCGAACTGTTTGAAGATGACGTGCCGCTTGCCGGAACATCGGGCAACCTTGTTTTCACCGGCACTGAAGATGATCCCGATACGCTGAAAAACCTGCGTGAAATGGGCTTTGAAAATGCCGAAAACGTCTCGGTCACGGTGCGTGGCTGGCATCATGGCCGCTATCGCGCGACCCGGTCGCGCCGGGCACGTGAAATCCTGACGGAACTGATGCCGACCCTTCTGGCGGCACTTGGTAAAACCACCAACCCCGACATGGCCTTTCGGGCCTTTGATGATTTCCTCAAGGGTCTTCCGGCCGGGGTACAGCTGTTTTCGCTGTTCACGGCAAATCCGCAATTGCTTGAACTTCTGGCACAGATCGCCGGGACGGCGCCACGCATGGCGAAATATATCGGGCGTAACGCTGCGGTACTTGATTACGTGTTGATGTCGGGATTCCACGAGGAACTGCCCGATGCCGATGCCATGATTGCCGAACTGGATGCACGCCTGTCGCGTGAAGACATGGTTGAGGACTGGCTGGATGCTGCGCGGCGCTGGGCCAATGACCAGAAGTTCCAGATTGATGTGCAAACCATCCAGAACCGCCACACGCCGCACGAAGCCGGTCGGGCGTTGGCCGATGTTGCCGATGTCGCCATCCGCGCCCTGTTCCCGCGCATTGCCGAAGATTTTGCCGCCAAGCATGGTACGTTTGCCGATGGTGGCCTTGCAGTCTTTGCGCTTGGCAAACATGGCGGTCAGGAACTGTCCCCCGGCTCGGATCTTGATATGGTATTCATCTATGAAGTGCCTGAGGACGCCGAGGAATCCGATGGCCAAAAGCCGTTATCGCCCGGACATTATTTCATCCGCTTAAGCCAGCGCTATATCAATGCCCTGTCGGCCCCGACTGCCGAAGGGGTGCTGTTTGAAACGGATCTTCGCCTGCGCCCCAGTGGGTCCAAAGGGCCACTTGCCACTCATTTCAAAAGCTTTGAGACCTATCAGAACAATGAAGCCTGGACGTGGGAGCACATGGCGCTAACCCGCCTGCGTGCTGTTTATGGCCCCAAAGCGCTCTGTGACAAGGTTTTGGCAACCACCAATGACGTTCTGTGCAAGCAACGCGATCCGGACCAGCTGGTCCGTGCGGTTTATGATATGCGCAATCGCATGGAAGCCGGCAAAGGTGACAACCACCCATGGGCGATCAAGATGCGTCGTGGCGGGCTGGTTGATCTGGAATTCATTGCGCAATATCTGCAACTACGCCACGCCCATGACCATCCCGAAATCCTGTCGCCCACAACGCGCGAGGTTTTCAAGAATCTCGGCACGGCGGGCATCCTTGAAGCTGACGAAGCCGAATTCCTCGCCAATGGCAGTTCCTTCTGGCTGGCCTTGCAGGCCATGCTGCGCCTGACCACAGAAGGACCATTTGACCCGGAGAAGGCCAGCGAGGATTTGCAAAAAATGCTGGCAAACGCCGGGAAATGTGATGATTTCGCAAGTCTACAGGACAAGATGGAAATAACGGCAACCCGCATCAAGGAAATCTATGATCGCGTGGTTGCAGCCCCTGCGGAAAAGATTGCGCCGACTGATGCGCCGCAATGATCCAAGACCCCTTGCCATCCTTATAAGGCTTTGTATTTTCACGGTTGCAACATGCCGCTATGCGGTCCCGAAAGATAAAGGATAGACCATGACTGTTGATGTTGGTGACAAGGCCCCGGATTTTGAACTGCCGACAGATGGCAATGGCAGCGTTAAGCTGTCTGATCTGGCCGGCAAGCCGGTAGTGATCTATTTCTATCCCAAGGACATGACGCCGGGCTGCACGACCGAGTCTTGCGAATTCCGTGACGCCGAACCCGATTTCGGTGCTGTCGATGCGCAGATCATTGGCATTTCCAAGGACAGCGCCGAACGCCACGACAAATTCAAGGCCAAGCATGATCTGAACTTCATTCTCGCCTCTGACGAGAACGGCACCACCTGCGAGGATTACGGTGTGTGGAAGGAAAAGAACATGTATGGCAAAAAATTCATGGGCATCGAGCGGTCCACCTTTGTCATTGATGGCGATGGTGTCATTCGTAATGCCTGGCGCAAGGTAAAAGTCAAAGGCCACGTTGCCGAGG
The DNA here is from genome assembly GCF_002295455.1 of Thalassospira sp. UBA848. Taxonomy (NCBI): domain Bacteria; kingdom Pseudomonadati; phylum Pseudomonadota; class Alphaproteobacteria; order Rhodospirillales; family Thalassospiraceae; genus Thalassospira; species Thalassospira sp. UBA848. The sequence goes on from NZ_DBGS01000109.1 coordinate 12,876, forward strand.
TACTTGAGGCCGTTAAGGCCCTTTAGGCAAAGAACTTTTCATGTTTTAAGGCCCGGCTGCCCAGAGCCGGGCCTTTTTCGTTGCCTGCCCCGGAAAAGCGTTTCTGATCAAAACGCTGATGACATTACCTTTTACTGATTGTGTTGCCATACCTTGCATGTCGGGATAAAAATTCAGACTTGGGAGTATGGAGTATTGGGTGACCGGTTAATCACCTGATCGGGGAAAACAAGCCGGGACTGCCGGCAAAGCAGGTACAGCAATGAACAAGAATGTTGTCGATCTCGACGATCAAATGCTTGCGGATTTTCGCGATGAAGCAAATGACATCATCAATTCCATCGATGTGATCTTGCAGAACGCGCGCAGCAAAAGCGAGCCGGGCCATTTGACCGCCATCCAGCGCGAAGTTTTCAATCTGCGATACAAGGGCAAGTCCGTTGCCGCACCGCTGATCAATCTGACCAGCCACCGCCTTGCAGACTATGTCACCACCTGCAAGGAATTGAATGAAGGCTCGATCGACGACATTCAGGCCTTTGTCGACAAGATCGAAAAACTGCTTGTCGGCGATATGAGCGCCGATGGTCAGGATACCGCCGAATTCGTGCGTGAACTGCCATCCAAACGCGCACCCGACATTGACCCCAATTGGCTGAACAAAGCCAATGTCGAGGCGCTTCTGGTGATTCCCCAGCGTTCAATGGCAACCATTCTGGAACGTGAACTTGCCGCCTGTGGCTATCGCAGTTCGGTTACACAAACATCGTTTGAAGCGATTGAGCTTGCCGTCCGCACCCGACCGGATTTCATCATTGTCGCCAAAACCATTGATGAACTAAGCGGTGTCGATCTGGCCAACGCCCTTCAGGCGATGCCAAAGACACGCGGCATTCCGACCGCGGTTCTAACTTCGGACGCACCGAACCATCCATCGCTTCAGGATCTGCCATGCCGAACCGCCATCATCCGCAAGGGCAATGCCTTTGGCGAGGATCTGGCAGAGGCACTGGCGCGCTTTAACATCACCTGATTGATACGCGCTTGAAGATTTAAAAAGGCGGCCCGGCATTGATCTGCGGGCCGCCTTCTTTGTTTGCCAATTGACCTGTGCGTGCGCAACTGGCAGACAAGGCCAACCCATTTGCCATCATAACCAGTCAAACGATCATGACCCAACTGACCCTCTCTGATGCCGCCAAGAAGGCCCTTCTGACCGTCGATGCCGCGGAGAAGGCCAATGTCACTGCCGAACTGGCAGCCATGTGGCGCAATGGCGAGATCAGCGAAGTCGGATCAACCGATCTGCCCGACCGTCCCGGCCGCCCGGCAAAGCCGGAATTACTCCCCCCCAACAAAATGCCAAAGCGCAAGAAAGGCAGTGTTCAGGGCCGTATCGGCCTTCTGCATGCGCTGGCCCACATCGAACTGAACGCGATTGATCTGGCGTGGGATCTGTGTGTGCGCTTTCCCGAGGCAGACATGCCGCGTGATTTCCATGATGCATGGGTTCAGGTCGCCGATGATGAAGCCCGACATTTCAAAATGATCAACAAGCGCCTTGGTGAACTGGGTGCGGCCTATGGCGACCTGCCCGCCCACGACGGACTTTGGCAGACATCGATGGATACGGCCTATGACATTTTGCCACGACTGGCGGTCGTGCCGATGGTGTTTGAGGCCCGTGGCCTTGATGCCACGCCGCCAACCATTGAACGGCTTCTGGCGCATGGGGATACGGAAAGTGCGTGTATCCTAAAAATCATCGCCCATGATGAAATCGCCCATGTCGCCGCGGGTCGAAAATATTACGAGTATGTCTGTGACCAGCGCGACCTGCCCTACTACACCACGTGGCATGACATGCTGCGCAAACATTTCCGTGGCCCCCTCAAACCGCCATTTAATGACGAAGCGCGTTATGAAGCCGGCATGCCGCCGGACTATTATCAGGACTATGTCCTTGAATTGCCTGACATTGACGGTGATGACCAATAAGGCTCCTGCACAGCTTGTAAGAATTCATCAAAAAATTGATGCACCTCATGGTAGTGCAAACTGAAATCAACGACACTCCCCCTCGCGATATTTGAAGAAAAGACGTTCTTTTCCGTATCATCAGCAAGGAGATGTCACCATGCCCTCCACCATGAAAGCCGCCGTCGTACGGGCGTTTGGCAAGCCGCTGTCGATTGAAGAAGTCACCGTTCCCAAGGTCACACCAGGGAAAATTCTGGTCAAGATCGAGGCATCCGGCGTGTGCCACACCGACCTTCATGCCGCCGAAGGCGACTGGCCGGTCAAGCCAAACCCGCCCTTTATCCCCGGCCATGAAGGTGTCGGCATCGTTGCCGAAGTTGGCGAAGGCGTGACATCCGTCAAGGAAGGCGACCGTGTTGGTGTGCCATGGCTGCATTCGGCCTGCGGGCACTGCCATCACTGTGTTACCGGCTGGGAAACATTGTGTGGCGAGCAGCTTAATACCGGCTATTCCGTGAATGGCGGCTTTGCCGAATATGTTCTGGCCGATCCAAACTATGTTGGCCATCTGCCCGATCCGCTTGAATTTGGCAATGCAGCTCCGGTGCTTTGTGCCGGTGTCACGGTCTATAAGGGGCTTAAGGAAACCGAATGCAAGCCGGGCGAAACCGTGGTGATTTCCGGTGTCGGTGGACTGGGCCATATGGCGGTTCAATATGCCAAGGCCATGGGCATGAAAGTTATCGCCGTTGACATTGCCGACGAGAAACTTCAGCTCGCCAAAGATCTTGGTGCCGACTGGACCCTGAATGCGGCAGAGGCCGATGTTGTGTCCGAGGTGCAAAAACAGATGGGCGGTGCCAATGGCGTGCTGGTAACCGCCGTGTCGCGCGCGGCCTTCAAACAGGGCGTTGGCATGCTGGGCCGTGGCGGGACCATGGCGCTTTGCGGTCTGCCGCCGGGCACGTTCGAGCTTGATATTTTCGATACCGTCCTGTCGCGCAAAACCATCCGTGGATCAATCGTCGGCACCCGTGCCGATCTTCAGGAAGCGCTTGATTTCGCCGGTGACGGCAAGGTGCATTCCCACTTCACGACAGAGCCGATGGAAAACATCAACTCGATCTTTGACCGCATGCGCGACGGCAAGATCGATGGCCGTATTGTCATGTCGATCTGATCGACCGAAACATCGTCACACTGACAAAAAGGCTGCCACACGGCAGCCTTTTCTTTTCGGTTCAGGCCGCTTTGGCCCGCAT
>NZ_DBGS01000109.1:16489-35880 GCF_002295455.1 Thalassospira sp. UBA848
GTCAGGGTACCGTTTGATCCGATCACCCGATGGCACGGCACAATAATCGATACCGGGTTAAGCGCATTGGCCCGCGCCACCGCCCGAACCGCCTTGGGGTTGCCCAACTGATCGGCCAGCCGGGCGTAAGAGACGCTTTTGCCACTCGGTATCGTGATCAGGGCATCCCAAACCGATTTCTGAAACGCGGTACCGACCATATTGATCGCATCTGTTGGCAAAGCCCTGACAGTGCCTGCGAAGTAGTCATCCAGCCACTTGATCACCGCTGCGGGTGCTTGCCCGCCTTCTTGCCATTCAAGGTCTTTGAAACGCCGGTTTTGAATGATGTGTAGTCGGTCGTCATTGTCTTCGAAATCAAGATGCACCAGCTTGCAACCAATGCTCGCAAGCGAGAGTTCCCCGATTGGGCTGGCATAACGTACGACGTTGATTTGGGTTGTCATCGTCATTCTCCTTCCAAAGCGGACCAAAGATACTGTGCGGCATAGGCCCGCCATGGCCGCCAGTTTTCCGAAACGGTTTCGAGCGCCTTGGCCTTGTCCGGACCACCGCCCATACTTGACGCCTTAAGGATGCCAAGATCGGCTGCGGGGAAGGCATCCGGGTCACCAAGTCCGCGCAGGCCAAAATAGTTCAAGGTCCAGGGGCCAATGCCCTTGATCGCGGTCATGGCGGCAATCAGTTCATCTGCGGACATCTGATCACAATCAGGTCTGGCAAACAGATCAATCACATCGGCAAGGGTTTGCGCCCGGCGCGTGGTCAGTCCAATCGGGATCAATTCCTGCCTGATCAGGCTTTGAGGTGTCGGAAACACATGTGTGATACCTGTTCCCGTCACAAGATCATCGGGCAATGCATCGCCAAAACGTGCGACCAGCCGCCCGGCCAGGGTGCGCGCCGCCGCCACCGAGACCTGTTGTCCCAGAACGGCGCGCAGTGCTAATTCGAACCTCTCCCAGCATCCCGGCACACGAAGGCCGGGACGTTTCTTCACCAAAGGTGCAAGCAACACGTCCTTGGCAAATTGCGCGGTAATGGAGGGCACATCAGCATCAAGATCAAATAACCTTCTGACCCGTGCGCCAATTTCAAGCACCGCTTCACGCCCCGGACCACGCAGAATGACATCCACACCACTTTGATCCGTACTGAAATGACAGATCATCAACCCGACCTGTCCATCAATCTTGAAACCGCGCACATATGTCCGTTCACGGACCGTTTCCAAACCGGGAATGGCGCGGGCGCGGAAGAAGGCCAAAAGATACTCGGCATCAAACGGTTGGCGGGCACGAAGTCGCAAAATCAAATCGTCACGTCGCGCCGCAAACGGATCATCCACTTTTGCCGGTTTCTGCGTGCTGGTTTTGATTCCCCGTCGAAAGGCCGTCGGTGCCTGTCCATAGGCCTGTTTCATCGCATCGTTGAAACGCCGCAAACTGCCAAACCCGGCAATATCAGCGATTTCAGTCATGGTCAGGTTGCTATCAACAATCAACTGCCGCGCACGGAGCAGTCGCCGCGCCTTGGCGTGTTCCTGCGGGGTGACGCCGGTATGATCCCTGAATATTCGCCGCAAATGCCGGTCGCCAACGCCAAGTCGATCCGCCAGATCGGCAATCGATCCATTTTCAAGCGCGCCCTGATCAATCAGACGCACCGCACGGGCAACAGTTGCGTGCACCCCGGCACTGGCCGGACTGCCCGGTGCGGCTTCGGGACGGCAGCGCAGGCATGGGCGAAACCCATGGGCTATCGCGGCCTCGGCACTTGGGTAAAATTCCACATTGTCGCGCTTGGGCGTGACGGCCGGGCAAATCGGGCGACAGAAAATCCCGGTGGTCCGCACAGCAGTATAAAACCGCCCGTCAAACCGACGGTCCCGAGTTTTGAGTGCCTGATAGCAAATATCGTTATTGAGCTGTTCCATACCCGACAGTTTAGCAGAATTGATCAACAAAACTCGCCAGATTCGGACTCAGACGTGAGATCGAAGGAATTGAAGGGCCCGAACTCAAGTGACTATCGGTGTTGGTTTCAGTGTCCCGACTGAATCAACATTTACATCCATTCGGTCACAGCAGGGGATTGGACGTCACTGGCCTGATGAAAACAGACCAGTGACGCACCTCGTACACTTCAGAAACAAGTCGTCACTGTTGGTTTGCTACAACGGTCTGACGCTGAGAGCCAAGCCCCTCGACAGATAGTTCGACGACATCTCCTGCGTTTAAAAATCGCTGGGGTGCGAGCCCCATACCAACACCTTCGGGCGTACCGGTCGCGATGATATCGCCCGGCATCAGACGCATGAATCCCGACATATAGGATATGATTTCAGCCACGGAGAAAATCATATCAGCAGTCGTGCTGTTCTGCACAGTTTCGCCGTTTACAGAAAGACGCAGGCTCAGGTTTTGAGGGTCACCGGCTTCATCAGGGGTAACCAGCCATGGGCCCAGCGGGCCGAAATTTGGTGATGATTTCCCCTTGATCCATTGTCCACCGCGTTCGATCTGATAGGCGCGCTCGCTAACATCGTTGATGGTGGCAAAGCCTGCCACGTAATCAAGTGCGTCGTCTTCGCTGACATAGCTGCAGGGACGGCCAATGATGATGCCCAGTTCAACTTCCCAGTCTGTTTTGACCGAACCGCGCGGCAAAATGATCGGGTCATTCGGCCCACAAATGGACGATGTCGATTTTGAAAAAAGCACCGGTTCTTTTGGTTCGGGATTGTTGGTTTCGCGGGCATGGCGGGCATAGTTCAATCCCACCGCATAAAAATTGCGCGCCGCGCCAACGCACGGGCCGATACGGGTTTGCGGATCAACAACTGGCAAATCAGACAGATCACGATCCGCCAAAGCCGTCAGCTCTTCGCAGGTCACAGTATCGGGAGTGAAATCGGCAATCAAAGCGGAAAGATCGCGAATGTTCCCTTCCTGATCAAGGCATCCGGGCTTTTCACGCCCGATCGGTCCGTAGCGAAGAAACTTCATTATTAAGTCCTTTCAAAAATGTTCTTTCAATTGGGCTATGAGGCAGAGCGCAGGATCATGTCGGCGGCTTTTTCCGCGATCATCACCACCGGCGAGGCGGTGTTACCCGATACAATGCGCGGCATGATGGAGGCATCAACAATGCGCAAACCGGTTACACCGCGCACCCGCAATTGCGGATCTACCACCGCCGCGTCATCAATCCCCATCCGGCAAGTGCCAACCGGATGGAATATGGTTGTGCCGATATCGCCAGCGGCACGCGCCAGATCGGCATCATCAATGATGTCGGCACCGGGCAGATCTTCGTGCGGGGCATATTTTTTCAATGCCGGCATGGTCATTAATTCCCGCGCCTGACGCAGTGCGCGAAGCGCGACATCAATGTCGCGACTTGCGCTAAGATAGCGCGGGGAAATGTCGGGATGTGCAGATGGTCCGTCGGACGATATATGGGTGGAGCCGCGGCTGTCTGGGCGCAGATTACATACAGATACCGTAACAGCCGGATACGGATGAAGCGGGTCTCCGAGCTTGTCCGTGGACAGAGGTTGAATATGATATTCAAGATCAGGTGTCTCGATTTCAGGACTGCTTTTGGTGAAGATTCCAAACTGGCTGGGAGCCATGGACAGCGGGCCAGATCGGCTCCAGAGATAACTTGCGCCCATGCTCATTTTCCCCAACCAGGAATTGGCGATCTGATTAAGCGTGCGGGCATTTTCAACGCGAAAAATCATCCGGAGCTGGAGGTGATCCTGCAAGTTTTCACCGACATCAGGCATGTCACGATGCACCGCAATACCCGCATTTTTAAGACGTTCACCCTGCCCGAGCCCTGATGCTTCGAGCAATGCCGGCGAATGAATTGCACCAGCAGCAAGAATAATCTCTGCTTTGGCTGATGCTTGAACGGACACACCGTTTTGTCGAATAGTCACAGCATTCGCGCGGCCGTCCTCAAACGTGATTGCCTCGACATGTGTGTGGGTTAAAAGGCGCAGATTGTGGCGCTTCAGAGCGGGTTTGAGAAAGGCCCGTGCAGCACTCCATCGGCGACCACCATTCTGGTTGACCTCGAAATAGCCGGCCCCCTCGTTGTCACCGCTGTTGAAATCATCGGTCGGTGGCACACCCATTTCCTGTGCGGCGCGCTGAAAGTCATCAAGCAGATCCCATTTGAGACGCTGGCGGGCAACTTTCCATTCGCCACCCTGCCCGTGCATCTTGCCATCACCACCGGGTCGGTCCTCGGAGCGGACGAAATACGGAAGCACATCATCCCAGCCCCAACCGGTATTTCCCATCTGTGCCCAGCCGTCATAATCGGCGGCCTGACCACGCATATAGATCATGCCGTTGATCGAACTGCATCCCCCCAGAACCTTGCCACGCGGATAGGCCAGTTGGCGACCGTTCAGACCCGCTTCGGTGGTGGTTTTCATCATCCAGTCGGTGCGTGGATTGCCCATGCAGTAAAGATAGCCGACAGGAATGTGGATCCATGGATAGGTGTCTTTCCCGCCCGCCTCGATCAACAGAACGCGGTTGGCCGGGTTCTCGCTCAACCGGTTTGCCAGTACGCACCCCGCCGTGCCTGCACCAATGATAATATAATCGTACTCGCCGTCTAAATTACGGTTCATGTCGGTACCTGGAAATGTTGTGCTAGTGAATTGCGATTGCCGGGAATAGGACAAGCAGGCCGACGGCCAGCACCTGAAGGCAAATGAACGGCGCAAGCGATTTGAATATCTCGCCAAGGGTGATGTCGGGCGGCGTCACGCTTTTTAAATAGAATGCGGCAGGCCCGAAAGGCGGCGTGAGGAATGAAACCTGCATGTTCATGGCAAACAGCACACCGAACCAGACCGGATCGTAACCAAGCTCCAGAATGATTGGGACGAAAATGGGCATAGTCAAAAGTGCGATGCCCACCCAGTCGAGAAACATGCCGAGGATAAAGAGGATCAGCATCATGAACAGGATAATGATCATCGGCTCGTTTGAAATGCCGGTAATCAGCTGCGAAACAAAGCGAATGCCGCCCATCAGGTTGTAAACGCCAACCAGTGCACTTGCGCCAATGCCAATCCACATGATCATGCCGACAGTTGCCAATGTATGCAGGGCTGCATCAAGCAGTATCCTAAACGAGAATTCCCGACGCAGGATCGTTGAAACGATGACACCTGCAACGCCAATCGCCGATGCCTCGGTCACTGACGCAATGCCGCCGTAAATTGACCCAAGAACGACAAACACCACCAGCAAGGGCAAAACAAGACCACGCAATAGCGGCAAGTTATCGCGGAACGAGACGCGCTCTTTGGGCGGGGGCGGTGCGGCGTTCGGATCAAGATAGGAACGCAGTAGAATATAGGCGATATAAAGCCCCGCCAGCATGAAGCCCGGTACAAAGGCGGCGGTAAAAAGATCGCCGACCGAAACATTGGCGGTCAGGCCATAAATAATCAGGACGATGGATGGCGGAACCATTGTGCCAAGCGACCCGCCAGCGCAGACCACACCAATTGCCAGACGCCGGTTGTAGCCAAGGCGCAGCATCTGTGGCAGGGCGACAAGGCCAAGCAGCACGATTTCACCACCAATAATGCCGCTCATTGCCGCAAGAATGACGGCCACGAAAATCGTCTGGACAGCAACGCCGCCGCGCAGGCGACCGCCAACAAGTTTCATCGCGTCAAACAAGTCACGCGCAATGCCCGACCGGTCAAGGATGGCCGCCATCAGCACGAACATCGGTACCGACACAAACACAAAGGATGACACGAAGCTGTAGACACGGCTGGTGATCAACGGCACGGAACTTGGCCCAAACCAGCCCACCGCAAAGATCAGTGCGACAAGGAGTGTCACCATGGCCAATGGCGTTCCGGTCAGTAACAGTACGACCAGAAGGGCAAACATCAGCAATGTTCCCCAGCCGATCCCCAACGCCTTGAGGTTCAGTCCAAGATCAAGAAGGTCAAACATCGTCATGCCCTTTTGGCGCTTTGCAGCCACGTGCGTAATTGAAAGTCAGGATGAGAAACTGGAGGCTCATGGCAACGAGCACGCAGAACAGGAATATTTTCAGCACTGCAGGTGCTGGCGAGTTCCAGGCGCTTCCGGTGGTTTCCAGAAAGAAGCTGCCATCGGGACGAAACATCGCCTTTTTAACCATCAGCCACGAGGCCCATGCGAAGAACAGGCTGGCCCCAAGACAGGCGATCGAAATGACCACGTCGAGCAAATGACGCAGGGACGCTCTGACAACATCATAAATCAGGACAACGCGGATATGCGTGTTGCGTGCGACACAGTAAAGCCCGCCAAAGATAAAGGTGACGGCACTTAGAAATATGGATGTCTCATGCGCCCATATTGTCGGTCGGTTGAACACATAGCGCAGAAAAACCTCCATCACGAGGATCGCCATCGCAGCAAGGATACATACGGTAAATCCGCGTGCTGCAACCGTTATGGCGCGTCCGAGCCATCCGGCTTCGGACAGGGCTTCTTGATTGGAGAGACTGGTTTGCGGCACATCAGGTGCCATAGGGGTATCGTCGAGGCGCTCGGACATGGCGGGCCAATCGTTTCAAGCGGAGTAATGATCGGAAGGGATATCCGGGTGCGATCAACGCACCCGGAAGATTTGCGTCAGTCCAGCAGACCTTGCGATTCCAGATATTCAGTCAGCAAGTCATAGACCTTTTGCGCATTTTCAGATTGCGCAGCGACTTTTGACCATTGATCCATTGCAATGGTGCGGAACTTTGCGCGTTCCTCGGCCGACCAGTTGTGAACTGTAATCGACGGATCTGCTTTTGCCTCGGCCACAGCTTTCAGATCATTCATTGACAACTGGGCCACAGCATCCTGGGCAAAGTCGCGTACGGAAACCGTCATGATTTCCTGCAGGTCTTCTGGCATTGCGTTCCATGTGTCGAGGTTCATCGCAACCTCAACCAACGGCATGGAATGAAAACCCGGATAGACCGGATGGACACCGACTTTGTGCAGACCTTGCTGGTGGTTAGTTGAAAACACCGTAGAGTCAGCCGCATCAATCACACCCTTATCAAGGGATGTGTAGACCTCAGAATACGGCAGGTTCACCGGTACGGCACCCGCAGCAGCAAAGACTTCTTGAATGAGGCCTTCGGGCGCACGCACTTTCAGGCCCTTGAGATCGGCAACGCCATCAAGCGGGCGGTCAGACACAAAGCCTTCCAGGCCGGTTGTCGTCGCGCCGACAAAATGTAACCCGTAAGGTCCTTCAAGCTCATTCATCAACTCATAGCCACCGCCATAGTTGATGAAGCGGAACATTTCATCTGGCGATGCCCATGCGCCGATTGGGTTGGCAATAAGGCCAAATGCCGGGTCTTTGCCGGAAAAATAGCTTACATCCGTGATGTGGCCATCCAGAATACCGCTGCCAACGGCTTCCTGTGTTTCGCTGTAATCAACGACCGAGCCGACGGGCAGAAGTTCGATGGCAATGCGCCCGCCCGACATTTTATTGACGCGCTCGGTCCATTCTTTTTGAATGGCAAAGTTGGGGTTCCCGGCGGGGTCAACCGACTGGAATGTAAGATCAAACTCCTGTGCAGCAACCGTGGTACTGCCGAGCATGAGCGCAGCAAACGCCAGGCTGAGATTTAATCGTTTCATGGTTTTTCCTCCCTGATTGAAGCATGTTTCCGTGATCCCATGCCTTTGGACCTTTTCGTAAATTGGACGTCGTGCCCTGCACGAGTTCAGGCCACGCTGCGCTCCCGGTTCTGTGCCGGTGCGTTGACAAGATTGCGCAGCGTACCATCGCGCAGGTACAGCATCGCGGTTTCAACCGAAAGACGGCGCGCATCCGCCACACTTTCGGGGCTCGACCATGCTGCGTGCGGGGTTAGAAACAGCCGTTCCCCAACAATCGGATCCTTGCCATTGGCATAGGCAATAGCAATTGCGTCTTCGGGTGCAGGCGGTTCTGTGGGCAGCACATCAATACCGGCACCAGCAATCGTACCGTTACGCAAGGCATCAAGCAGCGCATCGATGTCGATAATTGCCCCGCGTGCCGTGTTGATCAGCAGTGCATGGGGCTGCATCATGGCCAACCGTTCAGCATTGATCATCTGGTGGCTTTCATCTGTGAGCGGACAGTGCAGGCTGACAACATCACTTTCGGCCAGAAGGTCCTCGAGGCGATCACAGCGGTCAACACCGGCGGCAATTTCCGTACCCCGGGAAACCAGCGGATCATAAGCCAGAACGCGCATGCCAAACGCCTTTGCGCGAAGTGCCGCAGCAATACCGATACGCCCAAGACCAACAACACCGAATGTTTTTCCGCGAAGCCTGCCCAGCAGCGGGGCACGGGCATGGTCAAACCCGCCACGCGGCGATTCCATCAGATTTCTGTGATAAGACCCGATACCACGGCGCATCGTCAGCATCAGTGCAATCGCATGATCAGCCACTTCACTTGTGCCATAGTCAGGGGTGTTACACACAGGAATGCCAGCTTCGGCCGCAGCATCCAGATCGATATGATCAAAGCCGACACCAGCACGTACGATCACCTTGCAGCGATCAAGTTTTTCAATCACTGCGCGGTTCACGGGCATTTCATGCCATACCACCATCGCATCGCATGCGCCCAGCACATCGGCAGGAATATTGTCTGGCGACCGTTCGCGATAAATATCCCAGTCGACCTGATCACCTGACGTGCGGCGTTCTATCAGCGCGTCATCTGGGTATTGAGCATCGGGGGTGAGCAGGCGAAAACGGGACATTAGGACCTCTTGAGTGTTCGTCGAAAATAGGCTTCATCAAAATTGCCATTCTAGAATTCTAGAATTTTAATGACTTGTCAACAGGGATTGTTTGGTGTTTTATAGCCGAGCAAAATCAGGGGATTGATGGCAATTGATGCCATCACTGGGGTAATCAGAGAATGTGAAGGAGAGTACCGTGTCGCTCACTCAAGAGGCTTGTGAACGACTTCGCGATGCGATTGTGTCGGGCAAGTTTGATTTTGGTGAACGGCTGTCCGAGGAGCAAATTGCCCGTGCGCTTGGCATGAGCAAGGCGCCCGTACGTGCGGCTTTCACAGACCTGCGCGACATGGGCCTGGTCAGCATCGTCCCGCAGGCCGGGACATATGTTTTTACGCCCACGCCCGAGGAAGTCAAAGAGATGAGCCATTTTCGCGCGATGTTGGAGCGGGAGGCACTTGGAAGCGCTCTGACATGCGATCCCGACGGTCTGGTGCAAGGTCTATCAGCAGCGATTGTACAAATGCAGCATGCAATAGATGCCCAGGATTTCCGGCTCTACAGCCGCGCTGACAGCGCGTATCACCGTGTAATTCTGCAACATGCAGGCAACCGCTATCTGGAAAAAGCCTATGATCTGACCGCAACCGCGCTGGGAGCCCTTCGGGCCCACTTGCAATCGGGTGAAGGGGATTTCTGGCAACGTTCCTTTGCCGAACACACACAGATGCGCGACCTGATGGAAAAAGGCCATTTCGATGATGCCCAGGCCTTGCTTGAGGAACACATCCTGGTGATCAACCGGTCGATTTCTCTGCCGTCGGCTAACATCAACCAGCGCACCAGAAGTCGCCGAAGGTCTGATGAAGAATATGCATCCTTGCTGTCGTAACCGCGTCTCTACGCTGACCGCTAAAACGGTAAAACGATATCAATGCTAGGAGGCTCTGGAATCATATCAGCTGATTGCAACAAGCTTTAGTTTAGCGGGATGTCGTTTTCGGCCTTGCCGTCCTGATATTTGGCGGACAGGCGGTCATACTCATCTGATATCGCCCTGGCACGTGATTGATAATCCGCCTTCTTGTCCTCTGGCATCTCTGCGACCATGCCCATCATCGAATGGCTGTCCCAGAACGCGTTGGATTTGTTGTATTCGCCGTCTTCAAGGGTGAAGACCTCCTTCATGATTTTCAGATCATGAGGGATGGCGAAGGCATCGCGCGAATCTTCATACGAGAAGAAATAATAGAAATTATCAAACCCCGCCCAGGTGATGGCCGACAAACACATTGAGCACGGCTCGTGCGTGGAAAGGAAAATCAGTTCTGACGTTGCCGGGCGCTGATCAGCCGGGATCTCGTAGAACCGCTTCAGGCAATGGACCTCACCATGCCAGAGCGGGTTTTCGGTTTCATTGTTGGTTTCGGCAATCACAAGCGAAAGGTCATCCTTGCGCAGGATTGCCGCCCCAAACAGCTTGTTGCCATCCGACACGCCTGCACGGGTCTTTGGCAGAATATCGTCTTCAAGCACGGAAAAAAGGCGGTCGAGAATGTTCTGGTCGATCTTGGTATCGGACATGGTGGCGGCCCCGGATGGCGGTAATTCTACATGCTGCCATTTCATCGCGTCCGGGCCGCCAAGCCAACCTGTTTTTCGCTTTAAATCGCGCTAAACAGCGTATCAATCCGATTGACAATCAAAGACCGCGCAATATGCCGTCATTGTCGGGCAGTTGCCGACTTTCCGGCGGTACCGGAATATAGAAATCCCGATCAAGCAATGTGTGGATCGAAATCAGGGTTGGGGATTTGGTATCACGCACCTTGGTAATCAGCGCATGATCAACCGGTGCCATTTCGCGGATCTTGATAACTTCGAAAATCGGACCGTTGGGTGTCGCGAGTTTGAACTGGTCGCCAACCGCGACCGGACCATGGGACTGATGGGCCATTTGGATCTTCCCGTGAGAGTATGGATGTTTGCTCCGCGCAACCTGCCGGTGTCCCGTATTGCCCGGGTGTTTTATTGTGTAAGACAGATCGTGCTTGACCGTACTCTTGCAGAGCTATCCGGCAATTCTGTGACAGAAATAGGATTTTTACGGACAAAACCGATTTTTTTGCCATTTCGGGCCGCTCAAGCAAAAACACCCCGCTGATTTTTCAGCGGGGTGCTTGCAAATTCGCGTGATTGGCAAAGCGTAATCAGTCGATATCTTCGACTTCGCCTGCTGAGCCTGTGACCTTTGCGGCAAGGGCTGCTGCCATGAAGGCATCAAGATCGCCGTTCAGAACGCCCTGGGTATCGGACGTTTCCGTTCCGGTACGCAGGTCCTTGATCATCTGATAAGGCTGCAGGACGTACGATCTGATCTGATGGCCCCAACCGATGTCGGTTTTGCTGTCTTCAACCGCCTGTGCTTCGGCTTCGCGCTTTTGCAGCTCTGCCTCATAAAGACGGGCTTTGAGCATCTTCATGGCCGTTTCACGGTTTTTGTGCTGTGACCGGTCATTCTGACACTGGGCAACAATACCGGTCGGAATATGGGTCATACGCACGGCAGAATCGGTTCTGTTAACGTGCTGACCACCGGCACCCGATGCGCGATAGGTATCGATACGAAGATCCTTGTCCAGGATCTCGATTTCGATATCGTCATCAATCACCGGATAGACCCACACCGACGAGAAGCTGGTATGGCGGCGTGCGGAACTGTCATAAGGCGAAATACGCACCAGACGATGTACGCCCACTTCGTTCTTGAGCCAGCCATAGGCATTGTGACCGCTGATCTTGTAGGTCACCGATTTGATACCGGCTTCCTCACCGTCACTTTCTTCAAGCATTTCGAGCTTGTAGCCCTTGGACTCTGCCCAACGGTAATACATACGCGCGAGCATGGATGCCCAATCCTGCGCCTCTGTCCCGCCGGCACCGGCGTGGATTTCAAGATAGGCGTCATTGGAATCGGCTTCCCCCGAAAGCAGGCTTTCAAGTTCGCGCTTTGCGGCGATCTCGCGGATCGAACGCAGGGCTTCTTCGCCCTCCTCGACCGTCTCGTTATCGCCTTCTGCTTCGCCAAGCTCGATCAGTTCAACACTGTCTTCGAGTTCCTGGGCGAGCTTTTTATAGCCATTGATGGCGTCATCAAGCTGGGTACGTTCACGCATGACTTTCTGCGCATTCGCCGCGTCATCCCAAAGGGTCGGGTCTTCGGCGAGTGTGTTCAGTTCGTCCAGGCGTCTAAGAGCGTTATCCCAGTCAAAGATGCCTCCTCAGCAGTGCCATCGACTGCTTGATTTCATCGACCAATGCCTGTGCTTCGGCGCGCATTGATGTCTCCGTTATTCGTCTGAAAATCTGTTTTACCGCATGGATGATGCGGCAATGTCGGCGTGGCTTATAACAGTTTTTGCCCGGCTTGAAACCCCTGCAACAATGCAAAAACCCGGCACGATTGATGTGCCGGGTTCTGTCATGAAAGTCAAAGCAGACAAAGATTTGGATCAGGAATAAACCGGATCGAGCGTTACAGTGTACAGCTCCTCGTCAGCGACATCGCGAAGCGAAACGCGGAACTGTTCTGTATCGGCATCAATATCCACCAGTCCGAAGAACTGAAGTCCATAGGATGGCGGCAGGTTGATGCCCTGATCCTCGGTCGGGTGTTTTGTGAATTTGACCTGCGGACCGAATGTGTTGTCCATATCATTCGGACCAAAAGTTCCCGCATGCAGCGGACCAGATACGAATTCCCAGAAAGGTTCGAAATCCTGGAAATGTGCCTTGTTCGGGTCATAGTAATGGGCTGCGGTGTAATGTACGTCCGCCGTCAGCCAGACCGTATTGTTGATTTTGGCATTCTTGATGAAACGCAGCAGTTCAACGATTTCAAGCTCACGCCCCGCTGGCGCACCATCACCATTGGCGAGGTTTTCAAACGTGCTTTTGTTTTTCCAGTCATCATAGACAATCATGCCAATCGGCATGTCAGCAGCAATGACTTTCCAGGTCGCCTTTGAATTCAAAAGCCCCCGTTTGAGCCATTCCATCTGCGCACGACCAAGGAAGTCCGTGTTGTCCGTCGGTGACGGGCTGTTATTTGCATCGTTTGTGCCACGATAGGTCCGCATATCAAGGAAGAAGATATCCAGAGACGGCCCGTAGGACACCTTGCGATACACCCGCCCCGGCTCGGATGCATGTTCGGTAATCGGCAGCATTTCACGAAAGGCGCGATTGGCACGTGCAGCCAGCAAAGATGCAGATTTTTCGGTATAACGATCATCGCCCAGCAACATCTCGCCCGGATACCAGTTGTTGGTTACTTCGTGGTCATCCCACTGATAATACACCGGCACCAGACGGTTGAATTCGCGCACATGCTGATCAAGCATGTTGTATTTGTAATTGCCACGGAACTCATCCAGTGTCTCGGCAACCTTGGCGGTGTCTTCGGTGGTGATGTTTTTCAGATTTCGCCGTCTGGTGTTTCCTTGGTCTCGGCAAACGGACCGTCGGCATAGATCGTATCGCCGGAATGGATGAAGAAATCCGGGTTGTGTCTGGCAATCGTCGCATAGGTTTTCATGCCACCACGGTCTTCATCAATACCCCAGCCCTGCCCGCCGGTATCGCCGGACCAGCCAAAACGAATATTGCGCTTCGCTGCCGGTGCTGTACGAAAATGCCCGATAATCGGCTCTGACGATGCGCGCCCGTCATCAAGGTTCTCGAAATGGATCTTGTAAAAAATGTCCTGACCTGCTGGCAGATCTGCAAGGGCAAGCTTACCGGCAAAATCACGTTCTGGCAGCACATCGACATGTGGAATACGCAACGATTTCTTAAAGCCTTCGGTGGTTGCGATTTCAGTCACCATGCGCGACGCACGATCCGCACGCCCCCAGATGCACGCAGTGCTTTGGGTGACATCACCACTTTGAACGCCGTGTATCGTAATCGGACGGTCCGTTGCACGTGAAATCGACGGCATAACGAAACCACCCATTGCCGTTGCGGCACCTGCAGTCGCACTGCGGGTCAAAAACTTTCGGCGGGAAAGACGAAAAGTCATCACAAGAACCTCTTCAGGGTATGAAACAATACATTGAAGATCATGACAAAATCCGATGACACGCCGATGTCAGTGTCTTGATTGTTTTGTCACGCTTTGATGACTCAACAGGTTTGTAAAAAGACCCAAGCGAAAACAAAATCATTCGGATGAACCTGTCACTGAACGAAAAAAGCCGGATGCTGATCACATCCGGCTTTCATCATGTATTGTCTGCAAACCCGACAAGGGTTGGCAGGGTCGGCTCAAGCAAGCAGGTTAGTAGATACCACCCGGCCCGGCGACCGAACCGCCGCTGCTGTCTGATCCACCCGAACCGCTATATCCGCCATCAATAACATTGTCGTTTGATGCCGGGATCGTGCCGGGTTTGAAGGCCTCCCAAATCACGTCCTGATCGCCCGGACGGGCCGGAAGACCGGTGCGTGCTTCAACACGAACCATGCGAATGCCCGGTGGGGTTCGGAACGGGATGGCTTTGGTGCCCTCAAGTGCGCCGCGCATGAATTCCTTCCAGATCGGCGCGGCAGCACTGGCGCCCTGTTCCTTGTCACCAAGGGATCGGTTGTCATCAAAGCCGACATAAACGCCAACGGCCAAATCCGGCGAGAACCCGACAAACCACGCATCGCGCGAATCATTGGTTGTGCCAGTCTTGCCCGCCAGCGGATAGCCAAGCTCTGCGATGCGGCGACCGGTCCCGCGTGAAATGACACCTTCCATAATGTGAACCATCTGGAATGCGCTGGCCGGATCGGTCAGTTGTTCGCGGGTATCTGGCAGATCCGGTGGCATCTGATTGCGGAAGGTCACGTCCTGACACTGCGCGCATTCGCGTTCGTCACGACGGTAAATCACGTTGCCGCGGCGGTCCTGAATACGGTCAATCAGGGTCGGGGTGATATCCTTGCCACCATTGACGAGTTTGGCATATGCCGCGGTCAGGCGCATGACGGTGGTCTCCGCCGCACCAAGCGACATCGACAGAACATCTGGCATTTCATCGACGATGCCAAAGCGTTCCGCGTAATCGACCACCGTCGGCATACCGATGGTTTGCGCCAGACGCACCGTCATAAGGTTACGCGATTTTTCAATCCCCAGACGCATGGTCGAAGGACCATAGAACTTGCCGCTATAGTTGCCCGGCTTCCATTTACCAAGTCCCGGTCCCTGATCAATGACGAACGGGGCATCCAGAACCAGTGTCGAGGGCGTAAAGCCCTGATCAAGGGCCGCAAGATAGACAAACGGCTTGAATGCCGAACCCGGCTGACGGCGGGCCTGTGTCGCACGGTTGAATTTCGACAGGTCATGCGAAAAACCACCGGACATCGCCAATACGCGACCGGTATGCGGATCCATTGCCACCAGACCGCCATTCACATTCGGGATCTGGCGCAGGCCATAGGTGTTTGGCGGCAGTGTTTCGCCATCAAGTTCAGCGAAATGTTTGACGTAGATGACATCACCCGGTTTGAGGACATCGGATGGACGGTTGACGACAGCCCCCAATGTCTGGCCCTTCTGCCAAGGGCGCGCCCACGTCAGGAAGCGTAGTGGAATGCGCCCCTGTTCGCCATTCATCAGGCCCAGTTTTGCCTCGTTGGCATCGGTATCAAGCACCACGGCACGGTCCCACGGGATATCGGTCGGTGTTTCGACCTCGCGCAGGGTCTGTTGCCAGTTGCCCGAAAGGTCGATATTGGTGATCGGGCCACGCCAGCCATGACGACGGTCATATTCGACCAACCCGTCAAACAGGGCTTTGTCCGCAATATCCTGTAAGCGCGGAACGACGGTGGAACGCACCGAAAGGCCACCGTCATACAGCATGCCCTCGCCGTAGCGATCGACAAGCTGGCGACGGACTTCTTCGGCAAAGAAATCGGCCTGATAGGTATCAACCGATTCACGGGTTTTTCCTTCAAGCGGGGATGACCACGCTGCCTGTGCTTCGGCCTCGGTGATGTATTTTTCTTCCAGCATCCGGCCAATCACCCAGTTACGACGTGCCTTGGCTTCGTCGTGGTTGCGCACCGGATGATAGTTTGAAGGCGCCTTTGGCAGAGCGGCAAGATAGGCTGCTTCCTCGACATCAAGTTCATCAAGGGACTTGTCGAAATAGCGCAGCGCCGCTGCGGCCACGCCATAGCTGCCACTGCCGAGATAAATCTCGTTCAAATAAAGTTCGAGAATGTGTTCCTTGGAAAACGCGCGTTCGATCCGGAAGGACAGGATCGCTTCCTTGATCTTGCGCTCATAGGAAACTTCGTTGGTTAAAAGGAAGTTCTTGGCGACCTGCTGGGTGATGGTTGATGCACCGACCGGGCGTTTGCCCGTGCCCATATTGACCACGTTGGTCACAGCCGCCCGCAAGACCGACGCAAAATCGATACCGGGGTGGGAGAAAAAGTTTTTGTCTTCAGCCGCGACAAACGCGTCAATGACCTTGTGCGGAATGGCCGAAATCGGCACGAAGACGCGCTTTTCACGCGCATATTCAGCAATCAGCGCCCCGTCTGATGCATGCACACGTGTCATGACCTCGGGTTCGTAATTTTCAAGCTGGGTGTAATCGGGAAGTCCCTGACCAAAATGCCAGAAGATCGCCAGCATACCGGCTCCGCCCGCAACCGCCATCAAGAACAGAAAGCCGAAAATACTAAGTAGAATGCGCATGTAAGCAGGTCTTTTTCATTTTGTTGGCCTGATCCGGTAAGGGGGCATATTCATGCACTCTTCGCGGAAATGCAATGTTCCGGCAGACATTTCGCATGCCCGTGCCGAAAACCCGGATTTGTCCGCATTATAGCGGCAAAATAATGACGAGGTTGTGACAGCCGCCACGCCCGACAAGTTTTTGTGTGAAGACGTCCGCACACAATCGGCTTGCCCGGGTTTTCGGCCATGCTGGCGTCACGCACGGTTATTAAAACCCGGTTCTTAAAACTTGTGTTTCTCGAAATAGATATCAATTGCCCGCATGACGGCCTCGGCAATCTTTTTTCGATGTGCGGGACTTTGCAGCAGCTTGGCGTCTGTTGCGTTTGACAAATATCCCATTTCAAACAGCGCAGACGGGATATCAGGTGCCTTTAGAACCGCAAAACCGGCGAAGCGATGGGTGCGGCGCTGCAGCTCGATGCTTTGGGCAAGCTGGGTAACCATGTTCGCAGCAAGCGTTGCCGACAGGTTCATGGTTTCACGCTGCGCCAGATCGATCAGGATGCTTTGAACCAAAGTGTTTTCATCTGACAGATCAATACCGGCAATAACGTCGGCCTTGTTTTCCTTTGATGCCAGTGCGGCGGCCTCTTTGTCCGATGCGTTTTCCGACAGGGTATAGACCGATGCACCGCGATGCTTGGGATTGCCAATCGAGTCCGCATGCAGGGAAATGAACAGGTCAGCGTTGTTCTTGCGCGCGATGTCCACGCGTTGACGCAACTTAAGGAACACGTCCTTGTCGCGCGTCAACAACACACGATAGCGCCCCGATGCTGTCAAAGTCTCGGCAAGCTGGCGGGCTGCCGCAAGGGTCAGGTCCTTTTCATAGACATTGCCGACCCCGATCGCCCCTGGATCAACCCCGCCATGACCGGCATCAATGGCAATCAACGGCTTTTCATCACCGCCACGGCCCGACTGCACGGCGACATCGACACTTTGTTCGGTCGCACTCGTGTCATTGCGGCTGCGTGCGGAATAGGCTTCCATGCTTTGGCGCGACGCGGTCAGGAAGGCTTCGCGCTGGGTCGGCTTGAGATCAACCACCAAACGGTTCGGCTTTCCCCCACCAGGAGGCAGCGCAAAAATCTTGGAAACCAGTGAGGGCTGTGCGACGTCCAGAACCACGCGGAACGTACCGGGTTTAAACAGCCCGTAACGCAGACCGGAAATCAACCCACCGCCCGAGGTTACCTTGCCCGGGGGTGCATTCCAGTCGATTTCGGGCATATCTATGATGATACGATACGGATCGGGCAGCAGGAAGTAGGTAAAGTCGACCTCCTGATCAAGATCGATCACAAACCGGGTGTAATCTGGATAAACGCCCAAACGCGCGCCGAGCACCTTGGCAGGTTCGGCCGATGCGGTGGAGGCGATCATCTGTGATGTAAACAGCAACGCAAACAGCACCATCATCGTTCGGACGATCTTGGTAAAGATCGACCGCGACCGGACGGCTTTCGTCATGGAACGTGAATCTGCGTGCTTTGAAGTCATTTGTGGTTTCAGCGCCTGTTAACCTGCAAGAGCATCTGTTAACAGCTTATAGCAACGCGTTGGTTAACGGGCAATTGACCAACACCAGAACTTGTCAGGCATACCTTTCAACTTTCCGCGATGACTGGGGTGAATGGCAGCACTGTAAAAACAGTGTCTTTTCATATATTTGCCGGAAATGAATCGCCAAAAAGAAAATCTCGCGGATTTCTGTGTTTTTTTACGCGTTACAGTCAGAAAGTCGTCACATCGCGCAACAAAACTGTTTGTAGCACACGCATAAAAGAGATATGTTGCTCGCGAGATTCCTAATAGCTTTGTGGTAAGCAACCAAAATGCCACCAGGCTGAGGACGCGACGAGTGCAGTTCTTACGGTCGGTGTCTCGGTGACGCGGCAATTCCCGCTCCCGATAGAGCCCTCCTCAAAAAGGCTGTCTTGGCGCGCTCGAAAAGACACGCAATCTAATTCTTTTGTTTCAACACCAAAACCAGGTCCAACCGGAAGAGCAGCCGACACGCGATGACCCAGATACATACAGGACATATCGCGACCTTTATGGGCGGCGCCTCCGGATACGCCGGTTTGTTTGCATATCAGCGCAATTGCGCCCATAGCATTGAACTGGCGGGGCCCACAGGAACAGGTTCCGAATGGTCAAACGCATGCTTATCGATGCAACGCACGCGGAAGAAAGCCGCGTCGTTGTTATTCATGGAAATCGCCTAGAAGAATACGACGTCGAAACTTCGACGAAAAAACAAATCAAGGGTAATATCTATCTTGCGAAAGTCACGCGGGTAGAACCGTCGCTTCAGGCGGCCTTCGTTGACTATGGCGGGAACCGTCATGGTTTCCTTGCGTTTAGCGAAATCCACTCCGACTATTATCAAATTCCGGTTGCCGACCGCGAAGCGATTGCGCAGGGCCATGCCCAAAGCAACGCACAGGTCAAGGACGCCGAAATCGTCGAAGACAATATCGGCGATGGCGACGACAGCCAGAAAAAAGAAAAGAAACCGTCCCGTTCACGTTCACGCCGCAAACCGCGCACCAAGGACAAGGACGAGGCATCTGACACGCCAAATGCAGAATCCCCGGAAGCAGAAGCATCCACCGATGCCCCTGCCCAGTCCGAGGCCGCGACAGATAACACCAGCTCTGGCGACGAAGAAGACGCCAAGCCGCGTCGCCGTCGCCCACGCAACCGTCGCAAGAAAAGCGATGAGGTCGAAGCATCGGGTTCCAACGCAGAAGAAAATTCGTCAACGGATGGCAACAA
>NZ_DBGS01000109.1:36214-41353 GCF_002295455.1 Thalassospira sp. UBA848
GACAGCGGATCGGATGGTGATGACACCCCGACCGGTGGCAATGCCGCAATGTCGGCTGAAGTCGCCGAACTTGATGTTGATATCGATGCTGACACCTCGGAAGAGGACACCGGCAACGAGGTAACATCACTCGACGCAGAATCCGACGTTGAAGAAGACATTGAAGATCTTGGCGGTGATGACAGCGACGAGTTCGTCGAATCGCACAGCCGTCAGCTTCAGAAACGCTATAAAATTCAGGAAGTTATCAAACGCCGCCAGATCATTCTGGTTCAGGTCGTCAAGGAAGAGCGCGGCAACAAGGGTGCTGCACTTTCGACCTTCCTGTCCCTGGCCGGTCGTTATTGCGTTCTTATGCCCAATACCCCGCGTGGTGGCGGCATTTCGCGCAAGATCACCAATGCCAAGGACCGCAAGCGTCTGAAATCCATTCTTGCAGAGCTTGAGATTCCCGATGGCATGGCCGTCATTGTCCGGACCGCCGGTGCCGAACGGACCAAGGCCGAAATCAAGCGCGACTTCGATTACCTGATGCGTCTGTGGGATCGTATCCGCGAAACCACCCTTCAGAGCCAGGCACCGTGCCTGATTTACGAAGAAGCCGATCTGATCAAGCGTTCCATCCGTGACCTTTATGCACGTGATGTTGATGAAGTTCTGGTCGAAGGTGACGAAGGGTATCGCGTTGCTAAAGACTTCATGAAGATGCTGATGCCGTCGCATGCCAAGCGTGTGCAGCCCTATAAGGATCAGGGCGTGCCGCTGTTCCACCGTTTCCAGGTGGAAAGCCAGCTTGATGCGATGCTCAACCCGGTCGTACAGCTTAAATCCGGTGGTTATCTTGTCATCAACCCGACCGAGGCACTGGTCGCGGTTGACGTGAACTCCGGCCGTTCGACCCGTGAACGCAACATCGAAGAAACCGCTTACAAGACCAACCTTGAAGCGGCCGAAGAACTGGCACGCCAGCTGCGTCTGCGTGACCTTGCCGGTCTGATCGTTGTCGACTTTATCGACATGGAAGACCACCGCAATCAGGCATCCGTCGAACGCAAGCTTAAAGAAGCAATGCGCAACGACCGTGCCCGTCTGCAGATCGGTCGCATCAGCCCGTTTGGCCTGCTTGAAATGTCGCGTCAGCGCCTGCGCCCGTCGCTGGTGGAAAGCGCGTTTGAAGTTTGCACCCACTGCCGTGGTGTCGGCCTTGTCCGTTCGATCGAAAGTGCAGCCCTGCATCTGCTGCGCGTCATCGAGGAAGAAGGCATGCGTCGCCGTTCCGGCGCGCTGACCGTCCATGTTGCCAGTGAAGTCGCGCTTTATATCCTGAACCGCAAACGTGATTCACTTGGCGAGATCGAAAGCCGTTATGGCTTCAGCGTCATGATCTTTGGCGATGACAGTCTGATTTCGCCCGATCACCGCATCGAGCGCACCCGCGCGAAAAAGGGTGACGAAGCCGACGATGCCGCACCGGTTCTCAATACCGACAGTGTCTCGTTGACCGCGATTGAAAATCCGGTTGATACGGATGACGAAGACGACACGGAACGTAACGAAGATGACGATCAGGGCGGCAAGCGCCGTCGTCGCCGTCGTCGTCGCCGTGGCCGCAACGATGACCGCGATGATCGCAACAACGATCAGCAGCAGGATGCATCGGGCGACAGCGAGGATGCGTCTGACAACAATGATCGTAACAACAATAATGACGACGATGATGATGACAACAACCGCAAGCGCCGCCGTCGTGGCAAGCGTGGTGGTCGCCGTCGTTCGCGCCGTCAGGACTTTGACGGCAACCGCACCCGTTCACCCGCGGATGATCCGGCCCTGACGGCAGCACGCCGCAACCGCGATCACGAAGCACCGGACGGCACGGACGAAGACACCGTGATCGACGCTGATAGCGAAGGTCAGGATGCCGATAGTTTCGATCAGGAAGGTGTTCGTGCGGGGCGTTCGCGCAGCACGACTGCCCCGGCACCAGCCCGTCCGCGCCGTGATCGTAATGACAACCGCCGCAATCGTCGCGACCGCAACAACCGCCCGAACAATCGTGACGGCGACAATGACGGCAGCAACGAGCGCGATGTGAAAAACATCCCGATCCAGTCTGGTCCGGCCCCGGAAGCACCGTCGGAAGCACCGAGCGAAGCCAAACCCGAAGCAGCAAGCGCACCGGCCCCTGCCCCGGCAGAAGTCAGCGCCCCGGCACCGAAACCGGAAGCGCCGAAGGAAGATGCTCCGAAGGCTGAGGCCCCGGCAGGAAAACCGGCTGAGCCGAAAGCAGCTGAACCGGCCAAAGCCGAGAAAGCCGAACCGGCACCGGAAGCAGCCCCTGCGCCCGAGCCGGCAAAGGATGAAAAGCCGAAGCCGAAAAAACGTGGCTGGTGGAGCCTTGGTCGCTAAGACCGGCCAACAGAACAAACAAAAAAAGGGCTGCCCATCGGGCAGCCCTTTCTTCTTGTTAACAGTGTTCTCAACTAGATTTTTTATTCTTGTCTCTTATCTGAACGTATTTTCCACCTAGCACGAGTAAGAATTTCTCGGATCAGAAAGTACTCAATAAACTTTGGGCCGCTCGCCTTCAGTTGAACACTCTCGTGCAGTTTCGAATTTCCTCGGGCCAAGGGAATATCGTCGGCCTGCGATATTAAACGGAACACCACACCTAAATTCATAAGAAGAACTGCAAGCCACCAAAAAATCCCCACATTAACGACAGACCAAAACGTGCGGAAATACTGATCGTATAAAGCTTCCACCCAATTCTGGGGGCCGTCGAACCGAAGGTCCCGTGAAATTAGATATGCAGTGGTAAACTTACCTGAAAAATACAGTACAGCCAGAACCACAATCATCGTCAACCACACTCGAAACCGCAGACGTGGCACAAGTCGTGTTTTTCTCTGAAACAGGAGAACCACATTGGTAGTGAGAAGGACGTAGACAGCACCTCCTGCCAACACAAATGGAAACAAATATATGTCTGTAAAACGACCAGAAAAGGATGTGAGCCCGAGCAGCAAGCCGCCAAAAACAGTTGCCAGGAATGCTGCTTTCAACTTTGGGAACGGGTGCTTCACATCTTTTCCTTTCAACTATCTCAGCGCTTCCAGTTCTGAAGCGCCTTGACCGCGCCGATCATGGTTTCTTCGCTATGCGCGAACGAGAAACGGACATAGCCCTTGCCGCGCATCCGGTCGAAATCAGTACCGGGCGTCGTCGCGACACCGGTTTCTTCGAGCATCTGTTTGCAGAACGCCTCGCTGTCACTGGTCAGTTCGCGGACATCGGCATAAAGGTAAAACGCACCATCGGCCGGGGCGAATTTGGTGAAACCGGCCTTGGGCAGGCCATCAAGCAGGATTTCGCGATTGCGCGCATAGGCCGCGATATTGGCCTGTAGTTCGTCCTCGCAATCAAAGGCCGCCACCGCAGCCAACTGCGACAGCGCCGGGGCAGAGATAAACAGGTTCTGCTGCAGGCATTCGACCGCCCGCATCAGATCGGGCGGGACAATCGCCCAGCCCAGACGCCAGCCGGTCATGGAAAAGTATTTCGAGAAGCTGTTGATGATGATCGCTTCATCGCCGAATTCAAGCGCGGTGCATTCGGCAACATCACCAAATGAAATGCCCTGATAGATCTCGTCACTGATCAGTCGAATGCCGTTTTGACGGCAATAGGTTGCCAGTTCGCGATAGGTTTCCACATCAATCATGCTGCCCGCCGGATTGGACGGGCTGGCAACGATCAGGCCATCAACCGGTTCATCCAGGTCACGCAACATCTGAACGGTTGGCTGATAATGGGTTTCCGGCCCGGCAGGCAGATTGATCGTATCAATACCCAGCGCACTCAGAATGTTGTGATACGCCGGATAGCCGGGGGCTGCCATCGCAACACGGTCGCCCGCATCGAAGGCCGCCAAAAACGCCAGTACAAAGATCGACGACGATCCGCTGGCGACACAAACCCGCGCCGGATCGACCGAAACGTCAAACTTGGTTTTGTAATGTCCGGCAATTGCTTCGCGGAGCGGATCAATACCCATGGCGTTGGTATAGCCGATCAGATCAGACTCAAGCGCCTTGGCAGCAGCTTCACGCACCTTGCGCGGTGCCGGGGTTCCGGGCTGACCGACTTCAAGGTGGTAAACAGCCTTGCCTTCCTTTTCTCGTGCATTGGCCGCGCGCATGACGTCCATAACGATAAAGGGCGAAATCGCGCCGCGAAGGGATTGTTTCAATGCCATTTGTGGGGTCCTGACATGTGTTTAGGAACAACAGGGCAGGATGATCCCTGCCCTGTTGGGTGGTCTTTGACTATCGGGTTCCGGCCATGCCGCCGCCGACCGGGTCGGCCAGGAACTGGCAGCTTTCCGGATGGGGCGGCGTGCCTTCAAGGCATTTGATGGCATTAACCGAAGACGGGCCATCGGAATTCATCGCAATCCCAGATGCTGCACCGTTGCCAATCAGGTCTTCGGCCATGGTGGCAATCTGCTTGGTTGCCCCTGCCGGAGTACCCGTGCCAGCAATGCCGTAATAGTATTCCCAGACAAACGGGTTCACCATCAATGCCGGTCCCATCAGCGGGGTCGAAATCATGTTCGCGTCACCCGCAGCAAGGTTAAGGCCAAACGCATCCGCACCCAGCCCGGCACCAAAGGGCGTGTTCATGGTCGTCATACACGCAACCGCATTGGCCGCACGGTCAATGACAACAAAGCCACTGCGACCGGCATTAGCCTGCGCGGCCTCTGTGCCCGATGCGATATCGGCCAGATAACGGTTCAGGATATCGGCCAGTTCGCTGCCACCGGTGATCACGTTTGCGCCAGAGTTCGCGCGTGGCGGATAAGCCAGATAAAGCGTTTCGTTGCCAACCTTGACCTCGGTCGCGGTTTTCCACTGCGGACGGTAGCTGCGCATGTCATTGGCGGTCAGCGTCCCGCCAGCTGCTTGCACCGCATTGGCGATATCAGCGCCCAGTGCACCATTATAAAATTCCCCCGGCCCTTTAACGCGCAAAGAGGTCAGAAGCGCAGCAAGGTTGACCGGGCGAATGCGATCACCCACTTCAAGCATCTTGCCATCGGGCATAAAGGTTGCGCGCAGTGCGGGGCTTGCTTCG
>NZ_DBGS01000103.1:0-126 GCF_002295455.1 Thalassospira sp. UBA848
GACCAGCGGGTTCGCCGGGATGTAGTTATCCGGGTGACCCAGATAATCCGGTGCAAAGAACACAAACGCCGAGAAGAAGATCAGGAATACGCCCAGACCGTACAGATCCTTGATCGTGTAGTACGG
>NZ_DBGS01000103.1:511-9909 GCF_002295455.1 Thalassospira sp. UBA848
TATGCAGTGCCCAGACATGCAGGACAACAAGGCCCAGAATGACGAACGGCATCAGATAGTGCAGCGAGAAGAACCGGTTCAGTGTCGGGTTATCAACCGAGAAGCCACCCCACAGCCAGGTCACCAGCGGATCGCCGATCAGCGGGAAGGCAGAGAACAGGTTGGTAATAACCGTCGCACCCCAGAAGGACATCTGGCCCCACGGCAGGACATAACCCATGAACGCAGTTGCCATCATGGCAAGCAGGATCAGGATACCAATCCACCACAGAACTTCGCGCGGTGCTTTGTATGACCCGTAATACAGGCCACGGAAAATGTGAATGAACACAACGATGAAGAACATCGAAGCGCCGTTCATATGGATATAGCGGATCAGCCAGCCATAGTTCACATCACGCATGATGCGCTCGACCGACTCAAAGGCCATATCGGTATGGGGGGTGTAGTTCATCACCAGGAAAATCCCGGAGAGGATCATCGTCACCAGAACAAACCCGGCCAGGGAACCAAAGTTCCACATATAGGACAGGTTTTTCGGTGTCGGATATTCGTATGCAGAGTGGTGCAGCATGGAGATGACCGGAAGACGGTCGTCAACCCACTTGACCACTTTGTTGTTCCACTGAGGTGCGCTCATCTACCTGCTCCTTACCCGATCCGGACCGACGTGTCGGTCAGGAATTCATATTCCGGAACGACAAGGTTCAACGGCGCGGGGCCGCGGCGGATACGGCCCGACGTATCATAGTGCGAGCCATGGCATGGGCAGTACCAGCCATCATAATCCCCACGGGTTTCGCCTGTGGCCGTGCCCATCGGAATGCAGCCCAGATGGGTGCAGACGCCGACGACAATCAGCCACTCTTTCTTTTCGACGCGTGCATCGTCGCTCTGTGGATCGACGAGTTCGTTCAATGCGACCTCTTCGGCCTCATTGATTTCGCGTTCGGTACGATGGCGGATGAAGACAGGTTTGCCTCGCCACATGACCTTAATTGCCTGACCAACGGGGATGTTGGCCAAATTAACCTCAACCGAGGCAAGTGCGAGAACGTCCTTGGACGGGTTCATGCTGTCCACGAACGGCAACAACGCGCAACCAACGCCAACGGCGCCAACTGCTGTGGTCGCCAAGGTCAGGAAATCCCTGCGGTTCTCGTCCGGCTGGTGTTCGCCGGAGGAATGCACCGTTTGCGACATAATTAATCCCTCTTTCTGCCCCCAAAACAGGCATGCGGAATGCCAAACCAAGACTTAGGGCAAACCCGTTTGCTTTCCATTGATGAAAATCAAACAATCTTGCCGCTAAAAGCCCTTAGGCCTGTTTGACGGTCCGTATACTAACAAAAATTCAGTTTGTTAAGGAGAACTTGGAGTTGCAAATTGTTTGCATTCAACCAGATCATTGGGTTTTGCGCTGCACAATTCGGTAAAACATAGCGTAATTGCGGGTATCCCGGCTTTTGTTCGCCAAGGACTTGGCGGTTTAGTTCTTCATATTCCAAAAAAGTCTAATAGGGGCGTTAACGGGTAATTATATGTCCCTGACCAACTGATTCGACATTTGTTCACCAACGATTCTAAAAGACGCCATGAGAATTTGTTTATTTGAACCCGACATCCCGCAAAATACCGGCACGATCCTGCGCATGGCCGCCTGCTTTGGCCTGCCGGTCGATATCATCGAGCCGTGCGGTTTTTTGCTGACCTCGGCGGCACTCAAACGTGCGGGGATGGATTATCTCGAAAAGGCCGATTATATACGCCATGCCGATTGGCGTGCCTTTGTCGAGGCCCGCGAAGACGGAACCCTGCCGGGGCGGTTGGTGTTGCTGACGACCAAGGGGGCCGAACCCTATTGCGATTTCGAATTTCGCGCCGATGATATCCTGATGCTGGGGTCCGAAAGTAAAGGGGTGCCCGATCAGGTGCATGATTATGTCGATGCCCGCGTCGTCATTCCCATGAAGCCGCAAATGCGCTCGCTGAATGTCGCCATGGCAACGGCAATGACATTGGGCGAAGCGCTCCGACAGACCAATGGCTTTCCCAAGCCCAGTGAATGAACCAAGTGAGTGACGCAATGACGGACGCAAAGATTGCTGCAAAACAGGCAATGAAAACGAGCACCGACCACAAGGTCGACGATGCCGTGATTGCCAAACGCAAACAGATCGCCCAGGACTGGTTCCGCCAATTGCGCGATGACATTTGCGCCAGTTACGAGGCGCTAGAGGACAGCTACGAAGGACCGCTTTCCGATCGTGCACCGGGGCGTTTTGAACGCACCCTATGGGAACGCGGTGAGAATGAGGGCGGCGGCGAGATGTCGGTCATGAAGGGCCGGGTGTTTGAAAAGGTCGGGGTCAATATCTCGGTCGTGCATGGCGAATTTTCCGAAAAGTTCCGCAAGGAAATCCCCGGCGCCGATGAAAACCCCAACTTCTGGGCCGCGGGCATTTCACTGGTCGCCCATCCATGCTCGCCCCATGTTCCGGCCGTGCACATGAACACGCGCCACATCGTCACCACCAAGGCATGGTTTGGCGGTGGTGCGGATCTGACCCCGGTCTTCCCGCAGGAAAAAGATACCGCCGATTTCCATGGCGCGCTTAAATCTGCCTGTGATGCCCATGGCGATGACTATTACGACCGGTTCAAAAAATGGTGTGATGAATATTTCTGGCTGCCCCACCGCAACGAACCGCGCGGGGTTGGCGGCATTTTCTATGATTATCTGGATGCGGACTGGGACGCAGACTTTGCCTTTACCCAGGATGTCGGGCGTGCTTTCCGCGATATCTATCCGGAACTCGTCAAACGCCACTACAACAAGCCCTGGACCGATGACGAACGCCGCGCCCAACTGATCAAGCGCGGCCGCTATGTCGAGTTCAACCTGCTTCATGATCGCGGCACGCGCTTTGGCCTGATGACCGGCGGCAACACCGAAGCCATCCTGATGTCCCTCCCGCCCGAAGCCAACTGGCCGTAAGGCTGCATCAATCTGCATGAATGCCCATACCCGCCTTCGCGGACATGACGAACTAAAGCCGGGCGAGGGGAACCACCGTCATTCCCGCGAAGGCGGGAACCCCGCTCCACAGGCTTTCAAAAGGGGCCGCTATTTCTTCGCGGCAAAAATCCGCCCGATGGTATTAAGCAATATCTGTGCTGCCAGAATGGCGGTTGTGCCGGTGTGATCGTAATCCGGCGCGACTTCGACCAGATCAATGCCGACGATATCGCCCCGCTTGGCAAGGCCAGCGATGATTTCCAGCACGTCATAATACAGGAACCCGCCATGGCTGGGCGTGCCGGTGCCGGGCGCAATCGACGGATCAAACCCGTCAATATCAATGGTCAGGTAATACCGCTTTCCGGCCGGAATACGTTCCAGAACACCCTCGACACCAAGCTTGCGAACTTGGCGCACGGAAAGGATGTCTGATCCCTGTTCACGGGCATAGTCGTAGCCTTCCTTGGCGGTGGAGGACACATTGCGAATGCCAAGCTGGGTAATGCCCGTGACCCATGGCTTTTCAATTGCGCGGCGCATCGGGTTGCCATGACCATTGCGTACCCCGTGACGTTCATCAACGAAATCCAGATGGGCATCAAACTGCACCACATGCACCGGTTCCTGATCGGAAAAGGCATTGATGCAGGGAATGTTGATCGAATGATCGCCGCCCAGAACCACGGGCAGGGCACCGGCGGCCAATATCTTGCGCACGCCAAACTCGATATTGGCGTGGCTGTTGATCGTGTCGGTATGAATAATATCGGCATCGCCAATATCGACCATCCGGACCCCTTCAAGATAGGTCACGTCATCTTCATGGTCATAGGCCCCGGCATGGCCAAAGGCAAAAAGTGTCGATGCCTCGCGAATGCCGCGCGGGCCAAACCGCGCACCGGATCGCCACTGGGTGCCGAAATCAAACGGTGCGCCAAGGATCGCAACATCGGCATCAATCGCATCCCAGTTCTCGACATAGGGGCTTTTGGAAAAGGTCGAAATGCCAACAAAGGGCAGGTTCAAACGCCCGCTGTTATAACCATGCTCTGTCATGAAAAATCCCCTGTCGATTGTGGTGTGGATAATCAGTACATGGGACGGCATGTACGTCTAGAAAGGTTCCGAACGGATTGCAGTTTGTGCAGAACCAGAACTGGTAGATGCTGTGGATTCTATTAGGAGTATCACTTTCAAACAGCAAGGTTGCAGAAAATCAACGTTTATAGAGCTCAGGTGGTGCTCTTAAGGGAATCCTGATGTAATATATAGTGACCTTTGGTTGAGGTGTCCTTGTGTTTAAGTGGCATTAAAGGGTTATTTCTATGCGATCTGAAAAGTATTTTAGGCAAAGTATCCTCGTGACTGCAGAGCGTCTAATAGATTGGCTGCTAGCGATTGTACTCGCAGTTGTAGTGGTCTTGGTTCCTTATGCTCTTGGGGCGGGGGCGAATGTCCAACAGCTAGCATTTTTTGATTTAGTGCCGATCTTCGACCTTCCTTGGGCGGAGTTATGGGAGTTTCTGCAGACCTTGGGGTTAACTGCTGCAACTGCTCGCGGTGGAATTTGGTTATGGCGAAAACTTGGTGGCGACAAGTACGCGATCACGATTTGGAAGGTGTTGGATACTGCCGCACCGGACGGTTTATCTAAGGATGCAGTTAGGGAAGAAGTAAGAGAAAAAGTTAAGGAGCCGCGACAAAGCCGGTTCGAAAAAAAGTTTGATGATGCCTGGATGAAGCTTAGGGAGAAGGGTGACATAGTGGCGACGAAAGATGAGAAGCATCGATCAGTGTTTCGTTTGGCTGTAGACGCCTAACTTGACTATCTTTCTGGGCGGAATGGGCATTGGTTTAGAGTTAGAGAGAAGTTGAATATATCAGGTCTCGTTGGTCAACCAGTCCAGCAAGGTGATTGTCGTGTCGCTGACCGACCGGCTGGGCACCACCCAGTATCCGCGATCCGGGCGGCTGACTTCCGTGCCAACCGTGACAAGTGACCGTTGCTCGATGTGATGCTCAATCAAACCCCGCCACCCCAGCGCGACGCCCTGTTCGGCAAGGGCCGCCTGAATGACAAAGCCATAGGTGTTCAGACCAAGGTCACCTTGTGCCGGTTTGCGGTCAATCCCGTGATCGGCAAGCCAGCTTTCCCATGTCAGCCAGCGTGATTTGCCGGTAACTTCCAGGTGCAGTAGCGGTGCACGGGCAAACTGCGCGGGATCATCAAACGGGCCAAACCGTTCAAGAAAACCCGGCGTGCAGACCGGCACCACCCGTTCCGGGATCAGAAGCTGTGCCGTCTCGGGGAAATCTTCTGCTGCCCCGAATAACATGGCGGCATCGGTTTCGCGGCCAAGTTCATCATCAAGGCCTTGCGATGCAATGATATGGACTTCAGCTTCGGGGTGCAGGCGGCGAAAATCGGTCACACGCGGCATCAACCAGAAGGCCGCAAACCCGAAATCGGTAAAGATTCGCACCGCATGGTCCTGTGAAGACCGGCGGGTATCGCGCACGGCTTTATCAATATTTTCGACACTGCTTTTGACCGCCTCAAACAGGGCTTCACCCGCATCGGTCAACCGGCTGCCGCCCTGTGACCGATGCAGCAGCGATACGCCCAGCTGATCCTCGACCCGCTTGATCTGATAGGTCACCGCAGGCTGACTCAATCCCAGCTCATTGGCCGCCCGTGTGAGGCTGCCCAGCCGCCCAACGGCTTCAAAAATTCTCAGCCAGCCAATGTCGAGTGGTCTTTGCATTATAAAAATTCTTTATGGAAGTGATTAAAAAACACCGGGTTTCTTTGAGTATCAATTTATGAATTTAATGTGGTTAACGAAGCATGCGTCAAGCGGAATAACAATAAGACCCGACAAAACGCACCCGAAAAGGGGCAGGGTTTACAGCTTGCGCGGGCTCGAACCAAACGACCCAGGGGTGCTTTTCTCGTCAATGCTGCCATCTCGGTGATCGGCGGATTGCACCCTGTGAAGGAGTGCATAATACATGACGTCCCCGAATATTTTGATCCTGATGGCCGACCAGTTGAACGGAACCCTGTTCCCCGATGGCCCTGCAGATTTCCTTCATACGCCGCATTTGCGCAAGCTGGCACGTCGCTCGGCACGTTTCCGCAATTGCTATACCGGCTCCCCGCTTTGTGCCCCGGGACGTGCATCCTTTATGGCCGGTCAGTTGCCCCATCGCACCCGGGTCTATGACAACGCCGCCGAATTTTCCTCAGATATTCCGACCTATGCTCATCACTTGCGTCGCGCGGGGTATTACACCTGCCTGTCGGGCAAGATGCATTTCGTCGGTCCAGATCAGCTTCACGGGTTTGAAGAACGCCTGACCACCGATATCTACCCGGCCGATTTCGGCTGGACGCCGGATTATCGCAAACCGGGTGAACGGATTGACTGGTGGTATCACAACCTCGGATCCGTCACCGGTGCCGGTGTCGCCGAGATTTCCAACCAGATGGAATATGATGACGAGGTCGCCTACAACGCGACGCACAAGATTTATGACCTGTCGCGCGGCCATGATGAACGGCCGTGGTGCCTGACGGTCAGCTTCACCCATCCGCATGACCCCTATGTCGCGCGCAAGAAATTCTGGGATCTGTATGAAGATTGCCCGGAACTTGAACCCGATGTTGCGCCGTTTGACTTTGATGATCAGGACCCGCATTCCCAGCGCCTGATGCATGCCAGCGACTACACCGCCTTTGACATCCAAAAGGAAGATGTCAGACGCTCCCGTCAGGCCTATTTCGCCAACATCTCCTATATCGATGACAAGGTCGGTCAGATCATGGAGGTGCTTGAAAACACCCGTCAGCTCGACAACACCATCATCATCTTTGTCTCCGACCACGGCGATATGCTGGGCGAACGGGGTCTGTGGTTTAAAATGAGCTTCTTTGAAGGCTCTGCCCGTGTGCCCCTGATGATGGCCGGGCCGAACATCACGCCGGGTCTTTATACCGATCCGGTCTCAAGCCTTGATGTCACGCCGACAGTCGCTGATCTCGCGGGCATTTCCATGGAAGAGGTCCAGCCATGGACCGACGGGATGTCATTGTGCTCGATGCTTGATGGCAAGGCGCGCACCGAACCGGTGCTGATGGAATATGCCGCCGAAGGCTCCTATGCCCCGCTGGTCTGTATCCGTGAAGGCAAATGGAAATACACCTATTGCACGCTTGATCCTGAACAGCTTTTCGATCTTGAAGCCGATCCCAAGGAACTGAACAACCTTGCAGCGGATCCGGCCTGTGCCGAACAGATGGAAGCATTTCGCGTGCAGCGTGATGCGCGGTGGAACCTTGATGCGTTTGATTCCGCAGTTCGCGAAAGTCAGGCGCGCCGCTGGATTGTCTATGAGGCGCTGCGCAACGGCTCTTACTTCCCGTGGGATTATCAGCCGCTGCAAAAGGCGTCCGAACGCTACATGCGCAATCACATGGATCTCAATGAACTCGAAGACAAACAGCGCTTCCCGCGAGGGGAGTAAGAAGCAGCGTCGGCCAGCCATGTGGGACGGCTGGTCGGCGCTGCCTCAACTCGTCTGCCAAAACAGCTGAAGAAAGACCTGAAGTGCCTAATCAAAGCCGCCTCGCAGTCCGGCTCGGGTACGGACCGCATGTTTGATCAGTTTGTCGCCCGGGAGATCCCCGGCGCTGATCAGGGGGCATAAACAACGAAAAGTTGGGTACCCGAAACAGTGAGGTAATCATGGACGACAAAATGAAGGTGGGGCCACTCGGGCCCTTCCCGCGGGTCAGCAAGCCGGTCTTCTCTGTATCGGCCGTCCTGATCTTGGGATTCATCATATTCGGCGCGGCCTTTACCGAAACCGCAGGTGCGCTGTTCTCCGCCGCGCAATCGGTAATCGGGAACTATTTTGGCTGGTTTTTGATCATTGTGGCCAACCTGGCTGTTGTGGTCAGTCTCTATCTTGCAATCGGGCCTTATGGCCGGGTGCGTCTGGGCCGTCAGACCGACAAGCCGGAATATGGCCTGTTTTCCTGGACGGCCATGCTGTTTAGTGCCGGCATTGGTATCGGTTTGCTCTATTGGGGGGTGGCAGAGCCACTTTATCACTATTTCGCACCGCCCATGGCCGAACCCGAAAGCATTGCTGCAGCCGAACAGGCAATGACGATTTCGTTCCTGCATTGGGGCATCCATGGCTGGGCGCTTTATTGCATCGTTGGCCTGTCGCTGGCCTATTTCCATTACCGCAAGGGATTGCCGCTTTCGATCCGCTCCGCCCTTTATCCGATCATTGGCGAACGGATTTATGGCACCTGGGGCCATGTGGTCGATATTCTCGCCGTGTTTGGCACGATGTTTGGCATTGTCACCACCCTTGGTCTTGGCGTCATGCAGATCAGTTCTGGTCTGAATTCGCTGTTTGGTATTCCCGACACGATGCCGGTCCAGATCATTTTGATTGCCATCATTACCGTGTTTGCGACCATTTCGGTCATGGCAGGCCTGGATGGCGGCATCAAGCGGATCAGTAACCTTAATATCCAGCTGAGCTTCCTGTTGCTTGGCTTTGTCCTGATCTTTGGCCCGACGCTGTTTGTGTTCGACAGCTTTGTTGAAAATGTCGGCAACTATATCAGCAATCTGGTCGTCATCAGTTTCTGGAGCGAAGCCTACACCGATACCAACTGGCAGACCGGCTGGACGATTTTCTATTGGGCCTGGTGGGTTTCGTGGTCGCCGTTTGTCGGCATTTTCATTGCCCGCATTTCGCGGGGCCGCACGGTGCGCGAGTTCACGCTTGGCGTTCTGTTTATTCCGGTCTTCATCCTGTTCTTCTGGTTTACCGCCTTTGGCGGGGCTGCGATCCATATGGAAATGATCGGCGATCCCGGTTTGATCGAGGCCACCAAGGCCAGTTACGGCAGTGCGATCTTCAAGCTGCTTGAATTCATGCCGCTGACCAAGTTTGTCACCACGGTTGTCATCGTGATGATCGTGATCTGGTTTGTCACCTCCTCTGACAGTGGATCATTTGTCATCGACATGCTGACGGCCGGTGGCGATGCCAACCCGCCGCGTATTCAGCGCCTGTTCTGGGCCACGACCGAAGGCGTGATTGCGGCGGTCCTTCTGGTGGCAGGCGGGTTATCGGCCCTGCAGGCTGCTGCCGTTGTGGCGGGCTTCCCGTTCGCGGCGGTTATTCTGGTTATGATGTATGGGTTGTTGCGTGGCCTTGGTCGCGATTCACTCGTTCTTTACCGCTACAAGCAGTGGTACGAGACCGAGCACGAGGCTGACCATAACCTGCCTGATGCCTATGTCGACGAGACCGAACTTCCGGATGTTCATCCGGGTCCGACATTCAC
>NZ_DBGS01000103.1:10288-48058 GCF_002295455.1 Thalassospira sp. UBA848
AAAACGGACGGATGGCCTGTGCCATCCGTCCGTTGCTTTGAGGGGGGGGTAGACCATCTTGGTTGGTCTTATGCCGCACGCTGGTGGTGCGTTCCTTCGCTGACTTCCTCGACGATTTTGCTGACAAAGGCATCAAGATCCTGCGGCGAACGCGACGTCACAATGCCGTCTTCGCAGACCACAGCCTCGTCGCGCCACAGCGCACCGGCATTGAGCATATCGGTCTTGATCGACGCAAATGACGTTGCATGACGATCACGCAGCGCGCCGACCTCGATCAGAAGCCACGGGCCGTGGCAAATGGCCGCGACCGGTTTGCCCGATGCGACAAACTCGCGCACCAGACTGACAGACGCTTCGTCATTGCGCAGCAGGTCCGGGTTGATCTGCCCGCCGGGGATGACCAGCGCGTCATAGTCTTTGATATCGACATTTTTGACTTCGACATCGACATCGACCGTGTCGCCCCAGTCGCTTTTATCCCAGCTTTTGATCGGATCAGATTTGGGCGATGCGATTTTGACGTCGGCCCCGTGGGTTGACAATTTTTCAAGCGGAACACGCAGTTCAGACCGTTCATAGCCATCGGTGGCAAGAATCAGGATCTTTGCGGTATCAATCGCAGGCATGATGTCGCTCCTTTCATTGGTCGGGCATTACACCTTGCCAACGGCTGCGAGCTGCTCTCGTTCCGGATTTCAATGTGATCATTTTGTGGCACGGGCGCAAAATTGCTGTGAAACACCGAATTGCCTCTGACGCGTTTTTAATTGTATGAGGATTTATATACCGCCTTGCCAGTGGTCTGTTCGACTGCCGTGTAAAGGGCGGAAATCCCGCGTATCTGTCTGAAAAACAGCCGACTTCTAATCCTCATACTTAAGGGATGCGGCTTGTTTGCTGTCAGGCGGGGCAGCTCAGTTTGACGGGACGGTTTTCTGGTGTGTGAGCTGGTCTTCTGTCGGGTTCAGGATGCGCCAGTCGCGGACCTGTTCATTGATGATGCCGCTATTCACAAGGCATTGGTGAATGAAGCCATTGGTGTGAAGCGCGTTGATCCCGGCATTGATTGCTCTGACGACCTTGTTTGCGTTCGGTAAATGGCGCGAGATCATGAAATGCTGGCTTGCTGGCAGGATCACCTTTACCCCGGGCATCGGATAAAGCTTGATGCCCTCCAGAACGCGAACCATGCCCGGCGCGCTGGAAAATTCAAGCAGGGTGAAATCTGCCCGACCGGCATCGATCAAGGCATACATTTGCTGTTTGGTTGCCGCACTGGTCAGGCTCGCCGGTGCAAGGTTCTCAAGCACCTCCCAATCCAACCGCCAGGTGCGGATGGATACCGCGCTCATGTGATGGACATTGGAAATCGGCTCGTTATAGCCGCGTGTTACGCTGCCTTGGCGGACATAGATGCCTTTTTCAAAGTCGCCCCGGCGCAGGATCGGGGCGGATTTCAGGCTATTGGGATCCGCATCAATATTAAACTCCCAGTCCGATTTGACATCGGCATTGCCATTGCTGACCATCATGCGGCTGCGTTCGGAATTCGGTGATGGCACCACGTTTATCTTCACATCAAGCCCGCCTGCCGTCAGGGATTGGTGCAAGATGGAATACATCACAAGCGACGCACTGCTAGGCCTGCCAGCAAGGCAGGACCGGCAGGCTGGATTGGTGTCATTTTGGCAGGACAAGACAGCGTCGTACTCGCTTTCGCGCACGGGAAAACGGAGTTCGGCCGCGTCCTCGGCATAGGCGGGACTGCTGGTAACCGCTGCCAGCACAGACAACGCAGACAACGCAGACAACGCAATCGTCGCAGCAACAAAGATGCTGGTTCTGGCGATGGTCCTCGAAGCACCCGTGTTAGGTGTCATGCGGTTGTCCGGGAATGGTGGCATTACATATGATAGCAGCCGAAAGCATATGAGACCACAAGATCGGAATGTCATCCACCACTGGATGAAAAATTTCGCCGTGTGAGAGAATGCAAAGAAAAACACCCCGGCGTGAAACATCCGGGGTGTTTTTTAAAAAATGTGAATAATCGATCCGATTATTCAAAAAAATTTACTCAGCCGCGACCGCCGTATTCTCACCGCGGACCAGTGCCATATAGTCTTCCATCATGGTCTTGCAGACCTGACCCGGGGTGAAGCTGTATGGTCCGATTTCCGCCACTGGCGTGACTTCAGCCGCCGTTCCAGTCAGGAAGCATTCTTCGAAATCTGCCATCTCTTCAGGCATGATAACGCGTTCGATAACCTCATACCCGCGCTCTTTGGCCAGCGCGATCACGGTACGGCGGGTAATGCCATCGAGGAAGCAATCGGGTTTCGGGGTATGGATCTGGCCGTCCTTGATGAAGAAGACGTTTGCCCCGGTCGCCTCAGCCACCTGACCACGGTAATCAAGCATCAGCGCGTCGGCATAACCCTTGCGTTCTGCTTCGTGCTTGGAAAGCGTGCAGATCATGTAAAGGCCCGATGCCTTGGCATTGGTCGGTGCTGTGTTCGGTGCCGGGCGGGCCCATTTCGACAGATCCAGGCGAATACCCTTAAGGCGTTCTTCCGGCGCGAAATAGCTTGGCCATTCCCAGCAGGCAATCGCCACATTGATGCGCGTGGTCTGGGCGGAAACACCCATCATTTCACTGCCGCGCCAGGCAATGCGACGGACATAGCCCTCGGTAATGTTGTTGGCAGCCAGTGTCTCGACGACGGCATCATCAAGTTCTGCGGCGCTATAGGGGATCTTCATATCCAGGATTTCGCCGGATTTGATCAGACGTTCGCCATGTTCGGCCAGCTTGAAAACCTTGCCGTTATAGGAACGTTCCCCTTCAAATACCGCACTCCCGTAATGGACAGCATGGCTGAGCACATGCAAAGTGCTTTCACGCCACGGTTTAAGTTCACCATTATACCAGATATAACCATCGCGGTTATCAAAGGTCGGAGTCGTCATTTGCCAAATTCCATTTCAAGAACGTTCCCGGACGTAACTTTATGTCCTTATTTGTCTGGTCGGGGTAACATTCATAGATTAATGTGTCAATATAACTGACATAACGGATAAGCATGGCAGATATCTCTACACGCAAGGTCAATCCGCTTTTTCTACGGGAAGAAGAGCTTAGACAAGGCATTGAATTGCTGTTCTATGCGTATCGCGATTTCACCGAAGTCGCGGACCAGATGCTTGCGCAATATAATTTCGGTCGCGCACACCATCGGGTCATCTATTTCGTGAGCCGAAATCCCGGAATTACGGTCAGCGACCTGTTGTCGATTCTCAAGATCACCAAGCAGTCGCTGTCGCGTGTGCTGGGCCAGTTGGTGCGTGAAGGCTTTATCGAACAAAAGACCGGTTTGCAGGACCGCCGTCAGCGTTTGCTGACCCTGACTGAAAAGGGTGAGGCACTTGAACGTGAACTGACCGAACAACAGCGCGCCCTGATTGCGGCCGCCTATCGCGAGGCCGGAGCGGAATCGGTCGAGGGTTTCCGCAAGGTCATGCTGGGCATGATGGAAGAAAAGGACCGCAAACGGTTCGAGGATGACGGCCCCGGTGGTGTACGCCGCCGTGCAGGCTGAGCCACGCTTGCGGATCAGCCATAATTTTGACGTGGTCATCCTTACGCTTTTGAAAGATTTTGCGGCCAAGTTACTGTTTAAAGGTCCAGATTGATTTCGGTGTTTAGGAACCCCCAATGACCGGTGCTGATCTGCCACATGTTCTTGTGGTCGATGATGATGACCGTTTGCGTGATCTTCTTACCCGTTATTTGGGCGAGAACGGCTTTAACGTGTCTGCTGCACGCGATGCCAGCGAGGCGCGCGCCAGCCTGTCGGGGCTGCAGTTTGATCTGATCGTGCTTGATGTCCTGATGCCAGGCGAAAAGGGCGTCGATTTGGCGCGCAGCCTGCGCGAGGCAGGCTCAAAGGTTCCGATCTTGCTACTTACCGCACTCTCGGAAACCGAAGACCGGATTGCTGGTCTCGAAGCCGGGGTCGATGATTATCTTGCCAAGCCGTTTGAGCCACGTGAGCTGGTGCTTCGGATCGAGGCGATCCTGCGTCGATATGGAGAGTTGCCAGACACTGAAGATGCGGTATTGGCCGAAGAAGCAGAAAGCAAAGCTTCTTTCGGGGCATTTCGGTTTGATCTGAGCCGGATGATCCTGCAGCGTGGCGAGGAGCATGTTTATCTGACCACCGCCGAGCAGGCATTGCTCGCCGCACTGGTCAAGCGGCGGGGCCAAACGACATCGCGCGAACAGCTTCACGGCATGGTCAGTGGCAACGCCATTGATCCGACCGCGTCACGCAGCATCGATGTGCAAGTCACGCGCCTGCGCCGCAAACTTGAAGAAGACCCCAAACAACCAAGATACTTGCAGACAGTACGTGGTCAGGGCTATGTCCTGTATACAGACTGAAAAGCGTCGGGCAAGCGACCATGAAAACGGACAAGGATAATCAGCGTGGGTAGCGAACAGAACGGGCGGATCAAATCACTGATGCCGACGGGGCTTTTGGGCCGGTCGCTTCTGATCCTGATGACGCCGATGCTGCTATTGCAGATCGTTACCGTCCTGATCTTCTTTGAACGGCATTGGGACACGGTGGCCCGCCAACTCAGCCGTGGGTTGGCCGGTGACGTTGTTTTTGTGATCGACTATCTGGGGCAATATCCGGATCCGGAACATTACGAATGGATTCAGACCTCGGCGCGGGCACGTATGCAACTTGATATCGTGTATGAGCCCGATGCGATTCTGGAGCGTCAGATTACCGAACCGCCACTTGGGCTTGTGTCTGAGGAGCTGTTTAACGCGCTGGATGAGCGCCTGCAGCGGCCATTCTTTTTTGATCTTGAGCTTGATGACCGTCAGCTTGAAATTCGGGTGCAGACCAAAGAAGGGGTCTTGTCCATCATCGCGCCGCGCAAGCGTCTGTACAATTCCACCACCTATATCTTCTTTATGTGGATCGCGGGATCGGCATTGATCCTGTATGGGGTGGCGGTGATCTTTATGCGCAATCAGGTCCGTCCGATCCGCCGACTGGCCAAGGCCGCCGATCAGTTCGGTCGCGGCGTTGATGTTGAGGACTTCAAGCCCGAAGGGGCAGCAGAAGTCCGTATGGCCGCGACGTCGTTTATGTCGATGCGCGATCGCATCGGACGTCATTTGTCTCAGCGCACGGCCCTGCTCGCCGGGGTGTCGCATGATTTGCGGACGCCACTGACCCGCATGAAGCTTGAACTCGCCATGCAGCAAAGTTCGCCCGGTGTCGATGCCCTGAAACAGGACGTCGTCGATATGGAACGCATGGTCGATGCCTATCTGGCTTTTGCGCGCGGCGAAGAGGGCGAGAAGGCGGTTCTGACTGATATTGGCAAGCTTCTGACCGATCAGGTTGGCGAGGCGCTTCGCGACGGTCAGCAGATCGACCTGCACATCGAAGATAGTCTTGAGATGGAGCTGCGCCCGCAATCGGTGAAACGGTGTGTGGCAAATATCATGTCCAATGCCGGACGCTATGCCAACAACCTGTCGGTGCGCGCCGGGCGCCGCGGGCAGGATTACGAGATCATCTTTGATGATGA
Organism: Thalassospira sp. UBA848; assembly: GCF_002295455.1. NCBI lineage: Bacteria > Pseudomonadati > Pseudomonadota > Alphaproteobacteria > Rhodospirillales > Thalassospiraceae > Thalassospira > Thalassospira sp. UBA848. Next base: position 15,908 of record NZ_DBGS01000103.1, read on the forward strand.
TGGGCCGGGCATCCCGGTCGACAAACGCGAAGAGGTTTTCAAGCCGTTTTACCGCCTTGAGGAGTCACGCAATCAGGCGACCGGCGGGGTCGGCCTTGGCATGACCATCGCCCGTGATTCGGCCCGTGGTCACGGCGGCGAAGTTTTGCTTGAAGATGCGCCGGGTGGTGGCCTGCGGGTGCGCCTTGTGCTGCCAATCGGGCACTAAGAACCTAGAGTGCCAAAGTACAAAAAGCCCCGCTTGATGCGGGGCTTTTCTTGTTTGAGCGGTAAAGACCAATCAGAAAAACGTGGCAATTTCCGATAGTTCCTTTTTCTCGGTCGCGTGGGCCGGGATGGTGGCATCGGTCGCCGGGTAACCGGTGACAAGCAGGATGTAAGGCTTGTTGTGATCCGGCCGGCAGCAGATATCGGTCAGGAAGCTCATCGGGTTTGGAGTGTGGGTGAGGGTGGCAAGACCAGCCCGATGGAGGGCCGCAATCAGAAAGCCTGTCGCGATTGAGACGGATTCTGGCACGTAATAGTTTTTGCGCAGTTTGCCATCAGCAGAGGTGCTTTTGCGTTCGCCAAAAATACAGATCAACCATGGCGCGGTTTCCAGAAACGGTTTGCTGTCATCCGTTCCCAGTGGTTTGAGCGCATCAAGCCATTCTTCGCCCGCACGGCCTTCGTAAAAGGCGCGTTCTTCTTCTTCCGCCGCCAGTCGGATTTTGCGTTTCATGGCAGGGTCGCCAATCACGGAGAAATGCCAGGGCTGGTGGTTGGCCCCGTTCGGCGCAGTGCCGGCAGCACGAATGCAGGTTTCGATGATGTCACGCGGGACAGGACGATCCGAAAAATCGCGTACGGTGTGGCGCGTTTTGATGTCGTCGTAAAATTCTTGCGCGCGGGCGCGCATTTCATTGAGGTCATATTCCTGATAGTCGGGCAGCGGGATGGGAACGAAGTCGGTGGTCAGCGTTTTCGGGGACGACATGGCGCTTCCTGATGTGTTCGGGTTTTTAATTGTCTGCGAAGTGTATGGGGCACGAATCTGAGCAGCAAGCCCAAAGTCCAGTGGACAAACAGGTCACCACAAAGACGACCAGCAGGGCAGAATCAGGATCAGCGTATTGCGATGCATCATTGTGCGGATGGATGTGCGGGCGTATCAAATCAACAGTCATGAGCCAGAAAGGCGTGATTGCACCGGTTTGTGGGAGTGCTCTATTTTACACTAAATATACATAAAATTATGTAATTCACACAAAATGACAATAAATTTTGATTGTTTCCTTGCGATATACGTCTGATTGATGTTAAATCGCGGCAACTTGGCATGGAATGCGTGCCGGGATATATACTCCGTGTTTCCCGCCACGGTTCCACACACAGACAGACGAAACGGATTGATGTAGCGTTATGGCCAGCAATTTAAACGAAGAAACCGTCACCTATGTCCACCATTGGACCGACACTCTCTTCACGTTCAAAACCACCCGTGATCCGGGCTTCCGATTCATCAATGGTCAGTTTGCGATGATCGGCCTCGAAGTTGAAGGCAAGCCGCTTTTGCGCGCCTATTCGATGGTCAGTGCAAACTACGATGAAGAACTTGAATTCTTCTCGATCAAGGTGCCGAACGGACCGCTGACATCGCGTTTGCAACATATCAAGGTTGGCGACAAGATCCTCGTTGGGCGCAAGCCGACCGGAACCCTGATCCATGACAACCTTCTGCCGGGCAAAAATTTGTGGCTGCTGTCGACCGGGACGGGCCTTGCGCCGTTCATGAGCGTGATCCGCGATTACGAGACTTATGAGCGCTATGACAAGGTGATCCTTGTGCATGGTTGTCGCGAAGTGCGTGAACTGGCCTATCAGGAATTCATTCACAGCGAACTGCCAAACAACGAGTTCTTTGGCGAGGAAGTGCAGAACAAGCTGCTCTATTACCCGACGGTAACCCGTGAAGAGTTCAAGCATCAGGGACGTATCACTGAACTGATGGAATCGGGCAAGCTGTATGAAGACCTTGGTCTTGAAAAGCCGACGCTTGAAAATGATCGTTTCATGCTGTGCGGCAACCCGCAGATGATCGCCGATACACGCCAGATGCTGCTTGATTGGGGTGGCAAGGAAGGCAACATGAACGAGCCGGGGCACTTCGTGATCGAAAAGGCGTTTGTCGAGAAATAAGACATCCGCCCCAATGGATGCTTGGATATTGCAAAGGCAGTGCCCGATGGGTGCTGCCTTTTTCTATGCCCTCAAGAATGGCTCTTGGGGATTTCAAGGCTCCTCATATGGGGATATTTGCATTTGAAGTGACCGTATAAGTTGCGCCCATGTCGCGTCAGGGATTGAACACTTTGAAATGTCCTGATGCCGTGTGAAAGGAAAACACGATGGGCTTTTTCAACTTCTTCAAACGTTCCGATTCCAAAAGTGCTGCCATGACCCTGAGCGCACTTGAACAGGCTCTTGCCGTGATCGAATTCGATCTGCACGGGAAAGTGCTGCGTGCAAACAAGAACTTCCTTGCTGTGATGGGCTATGAACTCTCAGAGATCGTTGGCAAGCATCACGCGCTTTTCGTGCCTGAGGAAATTCGCAAGAGTGCTGAGTATGACGCTTTTTGGGCTGATTTGCGCAAGGGCATGTTCAAAAGTGCCGCATTCCCACGCATTACCAAAACCGGACAGCGTGTCTGGATCGAGGCAACCTATAACCCGGTATGCGATGAAAAAGGTAATGTCACAAAGATTGTCAAATTTGCCTCAGACATTACAAAACGCCAGGAAGCCATGGCCGATTTCGAAGGCAAGGTAACCGCGATCAACCGCAGTCAGGCGGTCATCGAATTTGACCTCAATGGTTATATTCTTGATGCAAATGACAACTTCCTGGCTGCTATGGGCTATCAGCTTTCGGAGATTGTTGGAAAACATCATAGGATGTTTGTCGAACCATCCTATGCAAGCAGTCAGGACTATGCAGAGTTCTGGCGCGAGCTTGCCAAGGGGAACTTCGTGTCACAGCAGTTCAAACGGTTCGCCAAAGGGGGACGCGAAATCTGGATCGAGGCGTCCTACAATCCCATCTTTGATGCCAATGGCGTACCATACAAGGTTGTCAAATATGCCAGCGACATCACAGAGCAGGTCAAACTTTTGACCGATCTGAAACAGATGATCGACAGCAATTTTGGCGAAATTGACAACAGTCTGACTGAGCTGGAACAGCGTTCCACGGTCGCCCATTCGAGCTGTGAAGAAACGTCTTCGAATGTGCAAACCGTCGCTGCGGCCGCCGAAGAGCTTGCCGCTTCGATTGCCGAGATTTCGCGCGGCATGACAGAGGCGCGCGCATCAACCGATCAGGTGTTTGAAAAATCCATCGCCGCAGGCGCATCAACCGAAAAAATGAGCGAAGTCGTCACCGCGATGAGCAGCATCATTGATGTCATCCAGAACATTGCCGGGCAGATTAATTTGCTGGCACTGAACGCGACGATTGAGTCGGCCCGCGCCGGCGAGGCAGGCAAGGGATTTGCGGTTGTCGCCAACGAAGTCAAAAATCTGGCCAATCAGGTTGCCAAGGCCACCGAACAGATCACCGGCGAAATCGAAGGTGTGCAGAACATTGCCGGCGAAGTTGCAGGCGTGCTTGGGGCAATCCGGACTGAAGTTGAAGATGTGCTGAACAATGTCACCACGATTTCCTCGGCCGTCGAGGAGCAGACTGCCGTAACCCAGCAGGTTTCAAGCAACATGCAGAGCATGGCGAACTCTGTCGAGCAGTTTGCAAGCAGCGTGAATTTTATCCGCGACGCGTCCTCAATCGTGTCGGGCAATGTCGGGCGAACCCGACAGGCTGCACTGGTGCTTGCGCGCTAGGAGTTCCGGGGAGTGGGAGCTCGCTATGGCGAGGGGAAGGCAAGGTCGGGAAACTGACCTTGCCTTCTTTTTTGCCGATACAGAGAAAATATACATAGGTATATGTGCCTCCCCAAATGGGGATGTCGAACCTGTCGCGATCTGGCGATACTTGGCGCATCAAACATTCGATATTCAGAGTATCCGGAGATGTCCATGAATTCGCTGACGTCCATCCCAGTTGAACCCAACGATGTCTTCCCGGATGTACCGGGTATGATCGATGCATGCTTCTCTGTTGCCGAGTTCGATCTGCAGGGCAGGCTCGTACGTGCAAACGCCAATTTCCTGTCATTGACCGGATATAATGAAGATGAGGTGCTTGCACAGCACCATTCGATGTTCTTGTCTGACGATGTGTTGGATGCGCCCGAATATGGCCTGTGCTGGGTCGATTTGAAGGGCGGGAAAACCAAGCGTGTGGTCCTGCCCTGGGTCACCAAGAGCGGCCAACGCAAGTGGGTCGAAGAGAACGTTGGGCCGGTAAAAGATTGTAATGGCAATGTGGTCCGCATTATCCGGCTTGGTACAGATGTTACCGAACGTCATGAAAGCCTTGCCGATCTGCAAGGCAAGGTCGATGCGATTGAACATAGCCAGGCCGTTATTGAATTCGACACGGAGGGCAACATTCTGACGGCCAACTACAACTTCCTTGTTGCCATGGGATATAGCCTGTCGGAGGTCGTCGGCAAACATCACAGCATGTTTGTCGACCCCGAATACGCGGCAAGTACCGAGTACCGTGCTTTCTGGCGATCGCTGGCAAAGGGAAGTAACAGGGCCTGTCATCTCAGGCGTTTTGGCAAGGACGGTCGCGAAGTCTGGTTTGAAGCAAGCTATAGCCCGGTTTGCGGGCCGGACGGGAACGTTTGCAAGATCGTCAAGGTTGCCAATGATATTACCGATCAGGTCACCTCGCTGACTGGGTTTAAAACAGCAATTGAAGCCGGATGCGGCGAAGCCGATCAAAGCGTCGGCAAAATTGATCAGAGCCATGACGATATTTCGCAAGCCTGGCGAAAGGCGTATGCGCGTCTTGAAGTCAGTACGATGGTTGGCGCACGGCTTGTCGGCAGTGTTGATGAAACGACCCAGCGTTTGACGGAGCTGCGGTCTGTTGCCGATCAGGCATTTGATCACGCCATAGAAAGTGATTGTGCAATTGCCGCACTTGAAGAGGCCGTGGACGCGTTGCGTGACTGTGCATGCGAAGACCCTGCGATGATTGAACAGATCAACATTCTGGAAAAGCGGATCGATGAAAACGCGCGCATTTCTTCGACCGTTCGAACTGACATCAATTTGATGCGAAGCCGTGTTGCCGTGGTATCGCTTGCCGTCACGGAGCAGGGCGAGATCACCAATCAGATCAGTGGTGAGTTATGTAGTGTCCAGACTGCTCTTGGGTCGTCAGAAGGTGCGTTTCAGGAGATGGTCAAGGCAGCCGAGGACGTTTCGGCAATCCTTGGACAGATACGGGAAGCATCGGGCATTTTGGCACGCTAACCTAGCCGGGAGCGTGGCACGAGCGGGAAAAGGCGGGTATCGCAATGACGATATCCGTCCTTTTCTTTTGTGATCTGAGCCAGTGCCGTCAGAACAGGCGTGCCCCGTTCGGTACATCCTGATCCGGGCGGATCAGAACGATGCCCTTGTCGTCATCGCCATCGGGAAAACCAAGGCAGAGAAATTCCGACATGAACGGGCCGACCTGTTTTTTGGGGAAGTTAACTACGCCAGCCACCTGACGCCCGATCAGTTCTGTGGGCGTGTAATGTTTGGTGATCTGGGCTGATGTTTTTCTGGTTCCGATCTCGGCGCCGAAATCGACCCACAATTTCAGGGCGGGGCGGCGGGCCTCGGGAAACTCCTGGGCGTCGATCACGGTGCCGACACGGATATCGACTTTGAGAAAATCATCAAAACTGATTTCGTCACTCATAGCTGTCTCCTTATTTTGGAGTCAGCTTAGTAAGATCGAATGTTTCTTGTAAGCCCAAACCACCACAGGCAGACGAATTCCGGAGTTTGAGCAAAAAGCCGGGGGAAAAGATTGTCGGACAAAAGAAAAATGGCAGGACCATAAGGCCCTGCCATCAAGTAGATTACGGGAATTTAACAGCCAAAGCTGTTACTTCGTAGCTGCGGTCTTTTCGATAGCAGCCTTGAATTCGTCAAGGGATTCGGTAAAGCGAGTCTGCAGAAGAGCAAGCGCTTCTTCCTGGGACTTGGTTACCAGACCTGACAGTTCCTTGGCATTTGCAAGGGCTTCTTCGTAAGCCGTTTTTGCAGCTTCGGTCTGTTTGGCAGCCGAAGCCATGGGGTCGTCAGCAGAAGTAGCAGTGAAATCTTTGCCCTGGGTCTGAACTTTATCCAGCAGCGTTTTGAAGATCTCACTCTGGCGCTGAGCGACAGCCTGGAAACCGTCGAAGGCTACCTTGTTGGCTTTGGTGAGGGCTTCCACGTTTTTACGCTGGAAAGCCATCATTTCGTTCACGTCTACACCCGGAACTTTGAAGTCCGCAGTGTATTTGGTGAAGTCGAGATCAAAGAACGGATTGGTTGCCTTTTTTGCGGCGGTCATGGTTTGCACTCCATTAGTTTGCGACAGATATGCAATGAGGCGCTATTGTGCGCCGCACAAATTCAACTGCAATATGCCGGAATGATCGCCTGTCGTCAAGGATTATTTTGCGCTGCACAAAAACTTATAGGTTATTGTTTTGTGTAAAAAGCATAACCTTGGGTGTGCATATTGTTTTTGCGTTCCAGATCAGGGAATTAGGTGCTGGTCGCGGTTGATGTCGCCTGATCGGATGGTGCATCTGCAGGGCTGTTATCGCCCGGGGACGGTGATTTTTTGACCGAAAAACTCTTGCACCGTTTGCTGATCTTACCACAGATCGATGACGCTTTTCCAAGACCCTTTTCAACCCGGCGGTCCCACCCGGCCGCCTTGGACAGTTCCCGATCAAGATAGGCCATGGTCGGACCGAAATCCGTACTGTCATCATCAAGCCAGTATTTGAAGGTCCTGGCATAGACCGCCGTCAATCCGGCAACGCGCATGCTGCCATGCAGGCCGGATGTCTGGAAACCCGCGGCCTCAAGCATCCAGCGCATGGCGCCGAAATGGGTTTTGATCGCGCGCAGCCCGTCAGCCGGGCCAAGGTCGCCGCCCGATGCAATGATCGAGCGCAGGGCCGGGCGGTATTCCGACAAAATGTCAAATCGGGCCATGATGACCGCGATCAGGCGGTCATGACCGGGTTCGTTGAAGTCCTCGGAATCCAGATCGGCAAGGACTTCACGGTCGACGCGTTTGACAAAGCGGCGCAGAAGGTCGCCCTTGCCACTGCAATGATCGTAGCAATCGGTAACAGACACGCCTGCTTCGTTTGCAATGTCGATCATGGTGACGTCATGCCAGTCGCGTTCGGCGGCCAGTTTCAGGGTCGCATCAATCAGAAGATTGGGGATATCCTTTTTGGGTGGCATGACGTTCTCCTTGGTTTCACAGTTGGTTTGGCGATCAGCCGGCCAGTTCCTTGGATCGGTCGCGGGCCGCACCGACTGCGCGGGTCATTAGTTCCGGCAGGCCGGTTTTGGGATCCATCAAAACATCAAGAGCCGCAGCGGTGGTGCCGCCCGGGCTTGTGACATTTTCGCGCAATGTGGCGGCACTTTCTTCGCTGGCATCAAGCAGGAAGCCGGCACCAACCACGGTCTGGCGTGCAAGGGTCATGGCCTGATCGGCTGGAAGGCCAGCGGCTTCACCTGCTTGTGCCATGGCTTCGACCAGATGGAAGATATAGGCAGGTCCGCTGCCCGACAGGCCGGTGACGGCATCCATCAGACCTTCATCCTCGACCCAGGATACCATGCCGACGGCCTCAAGCAGGGTCTGGCACATGTCACGCTGGGCGATGCTGACATTTTCGGTCGGGCACATCACGGTCATGCCACGTGAAACGGCGGCTGGTGTGTTGGGCATGGAACGCACAATGCGTGCGGTGTCGCCAAGGTGGCTTGTGAAGAAGTCGATGGTTTTACCCGCCGCGACTGACAAGAAGACCGTTTCGGCACGGACCAGCGGTTTATAGGCGTCGATGACATCGGGCAGGACCTGTGGCTTGACGGCAAACAGCACGACCTGCGGGATAAAGTCGGATCGCATGTCGGCAACATCGGTAATGCCGTTGATGCCGTATTTGGACTCGAGATTTTCGGCGGCTTCGGCTTGCTCGACGATAAAGACATTGGATGCCACCAGCCCGCGGGCCAGCCAACCTTCGAGCATGGCACTGCCCATCTTGCCACAGCCAACCAGCAAAAGACGCGTATTCATAAATTCTGCTCCGCTTTAACCATCGGGTTCTGTTGATCGTGGCGCGATCAACACGCTTGATGCAATGCCGTAGCGATCTTCTCAAGGTGGGTCAAGTCAGAGCCAAGAGCAAGAGGCGTCTGTATCAAACCCCGATGGGGTGCCTGTTGCCTGATCGGCGGATGCTTTGGCTGGGATGGCGCCGCTTTGCCGGATTTTCTGTTGTGCAGGGGGATTGCGAAGCCGGGTTTGGGGCGTTTGTATTGTTTTCACAAGGTCCGGCGCGAACTTAAAAAAAACGTATGAATATGCCAAAGGACGGCGGTAAGGCCGTCCTTGCAATGTCTGCGGTGCTGTTTTGTTTTTAAGCCTGACCTGCCGGTTCAAGCATGGCATGCATGAGTGCCTCGTCCGGGGATTTGCCCTGACCAAGAACGAAATTAAACGCCGGGAAGAAGCGTTCGCATTCCGAAAGCGCGATTTCAATCAGCTCTTCGAACTGTTCGACCATCGGGGGCACGTCACCACCAAACAGCAGGGTATGGCGAAACAGCGGCATGTTTTCTTCGAGCCACAGGCCGAAATGCCCGATCCAGAGCTGCTCGTTGCACTTGGCAACCAGTTCATACATCCGCGGGCGCAGCGGTTCTGGCACGAACAGGTCAAAGCAACATGCGATGTGGAGCGCCTCGGCATCGTCGCGCCAGGTGAAATAGACCAGATAGGTGCACCAGTGAGCTGGGATTTCGACCACGATCTCGTCCGAACCGCGCCGTTCGAGATGCCACTGGTTGGTGCGGGCAATATCCTCGACCAGCAGCAACGGATTTTCGTCGCCGATGTCGCCGATATCTTCCATTTGGTCGTTCATCTATACCCAGCCTGTTCAAGCATATGCGAAAGGGCGCGCACTATATGCCGGTGAACGCTTTGTTTCAACCGCCGCTGCGCGCAGGACTGCAATGAATATTCTGATTGCGCTCTAGATGGTGCTTCAATCGACCGTTAAGCGCGCCTGCTTGTGACGGCAAAGTTCGGCCCGGGTGCGACAAGCACCCGCGACCTTGGTTATATATGTGGGGATGAATTACCCGATCTGGCGTCTGTCAGGCGTCTTTTTTCGCTGTGGTTTTTGCCGCAGATTTCGGCGCTGCCTTGGCGGTGCTGCGCTTGGCAGCCGGTTTCTTGGCCGGTTCAGCGGCATCAAGGCGCTTTTCCAGATCGGCGATCTTGGCTTCGAGTGCATCAATGCGTTCAGCTGCACGGATCGCAACATCATGAACGACGTCATATTCTTCGCGGGTGACCAGATCCATGTTGAGCAGGATCTTCTCGAACTGCTGGCGGATCATGGCATCTACTTCGCCTTTGACACCGGTCATGGTGCCCAATGCGGAATTGGTGACACGGGTCAGGTCATCGAGAATGCGGTTGTTGATCTGCATGATGGTCTCCGGCTTTTGAAATTTTATGTTGGGCATAATATGGGCCTATATGGCCACAGGGCAAGCGGCGCGTTATGAACCGGGCGTGACGATATCGTTATTTTGGTTTGCTTTTCTTGCTCCAGATCAGGGGCGGTCTTATAAAGTGTCGTCAAACATGATCTGTCGTCTTGGTCTATCGGGGCAGGGCGGCCTCGTCAGGAGAATGCAATGCTTATCGTCACTGGTGGTGCCGGGTTTATCGGTTCCAATATTGTTGCCGCCCTTGAAGAACGTGGCGAGACCGACATCGTTGTCGTTGATCGCCTGCGCGATGGCATCAAGTGGAAGAATATCGCCAAACGCAACCTGCGCGACATTGTCCATCCCGATGAGTTGCCCGCATTCCTTGATCAGCATGCCGGTGATGTCGAAGCGATTTTCCACATGGGCGCGATTTCCGCGACCACGGAAACAGACGCCGACAAGATTGTTGCCAATAACCTGAAACTGACAACCTGGCTTTGGGAATGGTGTGCACGTCATTCTTCGCGCCTGATCTATGCATCTTCGGCTGCGACCTATGGTGATGGCAAGCAGGGCTTTGATGACAGCTTTGATGAAGCTGATCTGGCAAAGCTGGCACCGCTGAATGCCTATGGCTGGTCAAAGCATGCCACAGATCGCCGGTTCCGCCGGATCCTCGATCAGAACGGGTTCCGTCCCAAACAGTGGGCGGGGCTTAAGTTCTTTAACGTCTATGGCCCGAACGAGTATCACAAGGGCGGTATGCGTTCCGTGGTGTCGCAACTGTTTGACAAGCTTTCAAATGGTGAGACCGCGACCCTGTTTAAGTCGCACCACCCCGATTACGAAGATGGTGGCCAGCTGCGTGACTTTGTCTGGGTCGGTGATGTGGTCGACATCATCATGTGGCTTTATGACAACCCACAGGTCAGCGATCTTTTCAATATCGGGACCGGCAAGGCGCGCAGTTTCAAGGATCTGGCACTGGCAGTGTTTAGCGCCATTGGCAAGGAGCCTGATATCAAGTTCGTGCCGACGCCTGAATCGATCCGCGACAAGTACCAGTATTTCACCGAAGCCAATATGACCAAGCTGCGCAAGGCGGGCTATGGCACGGAAATGACATCGCTTGAAGAAGGGGTGCGGTCCTATGTGCAGGATTATCTTGCGACCGAGGATCCGTTCCGCTGACAACGTCACGTGATGGGTATGTGCGCTGCCATGATGCTGCCCTTATCCTTTGCAACTCCAGCACAGTCAATGTTCTGAGCCTGTCCATCATCACACAATAGCTGATCCGGAGTTTTCCAGATGCTGAGCCTTGCCTTTCCGGCGATAGACCCGATTGCGATTTCCATCGGCCCGATTGCCATTCGCTGGTATGCGCTGGCTTATATTGCCGGGTTGCTGCTGGGGTGGAAGTATGTGGTGTATTACTGCACCAAAACGCCCAACATCATGAGCAAGCGCGATGTCGATGACTTGTTGTTCTGGGCGACGCTGGGCGTGATCCTTGGCGGGCGGTTGGGCTATATCCTGTTTTACAATCTGGATTACTATCTTGATAACCCGGCCAATACCCTGAAGGTCTGGCAGGGTGGCATGGCCTTCCATGGCGGGTTCATGGGCGTGATCCTTGCGATCATTCTGTTTGCCAGAAAGCGCGGGATTTCCATCCTTGCCGTTCTGGATGCGACCGCTGTTGCGACCCCGATTGGTCTTTTCTTTGGTCGGATTGCCAATTTCATCAATGGCGAGCTTTATGGCCGCACGACGGATGTTGCATGGGGCATTGTGTTCCCCAATGGCGGGCCGGAACCACGCCATCCAAGCCAGCTTTATGAAGCTTTGCTTGAAGGGCTTATCCTGTTTGTTGTGCTGTTTATCCTGTCGCGCAACGCGTTTATCCGCCACCGTCCGGGAATCCTTGGGGGGACGTTTGTTGCCGGTTACGGCATTTCGCGGATCATAGTCGAATTCTTCCGCCAGCCCGATGCCCAGCTGGGCTACCTTGCCGGGGGCATCACCATGGGCCAGATATTGTCCATTCCGATGGTGCTGGCCGGGGTTGGCTGTATTGTCTACGGCCTGAAATCCAAGCCGATTGAAACCCGCATTCACCCCAAAGAAGCCGAAAACGCGTAAATTATGAGTTCTGCGACCGACAGCCCGCTTTTGGCCCATATCAAGCGCCGGATCAATGTATCCGGGCCGATCACCATTGCCGATTTCATGACCGAGGCATTGGCCCATCCCGAGCACGGCTATTACCGCAAGCAGGACCCGTTTGGCCGTGCAGGTGATTTTATTACGGCACCGGAAGTCAGCCAGATGTTTGGCGAACTGATCGGGCTTTGGGCAGCCGTAACCTGGCAACAGATGGGCAGCCCGCCGAAAATCGATCTGATCGAATTGGGGCCGGGGCGCGGGACATTGATGTCTGATGCGTTGAGGGCTGTGCGCAATGTGCCGGGATTTGGCGATGCATTGACCGTGCGGTTTGTTGAAACCAGTCCGGTTCTGCGTACCCATCAGCAAACATCAATCATAGCGTACGGCATTCCGGCCACATGGCATGAAACATTTGATGACATTCCCGCCCGTGCGAATGTTCCGGCGATCGTCATTGGCAACGAGTTCTTTGATGCGCTGCCGATCCGTCAGTTCGAACGCGGCGAGAAAGGCTGGGCTGAACGGCTGGTTGGCGTGGATGCCAAAACCGGTGCACTTGGTTTTGTCCGCGGGGCGGAAACCCCGATCACCGATGCGCTGATCCCGGCGGTTCTGCGCGGTGCTGCGAAAAAAGGCGACGTTTTTGAAAGCTGCGCACCAGCCATTGCCATTGCCGATCAGATCGCACGGCGCTTGAATGAAACGGGCGGCGGGGCATTGTTTATTGATTATGGCCATCCCGGCAGTGCGTTTGGCGATACGTTCCAGGCGCTCAAGGGCCATGAATATCACCCGGTTCTGAGCAATCCGGGCGATGCGGATCTGACCGCGCATGTTGATTTTGCTGCTATCGGGCGGGCGATGAATGAAGCCGGTGCGCGGACCGGTGCGGTTCTGACGCAAGGAACATTTTTGCGTATGCTTGGCATTGAACAGCGGGCCGAGCTTTTGAAAACCAATGCCGATGACGCCCAACAAACCGCAATTGATCAGGCGTTGTCGCGGTTGATTGATGCCGATCAGATGGGAACGCTTTTTAAAGTTCTGATCGGCTATGGTCGGGATACCACCCCGCCGCCTTGCGTCAGTGGCGTGGCGGGCTAACGGAACGGTTTTGGGAACGGAGCAGGCCAGCATGACACATCCGATCAGCCAGGTTACCAGCGGGATCGAACGCAGCGCCAACGGGCTGACCTGGTTTGAAGCCGGGAACCTGTCGGACAAGGATGGATTGCGTCATGGGTTCCTGAGCCGCAAGGGCGGGGTCAGTGACGGTATTCACGGCGGGTTGAATGTCGGTTTCGGGTCAGATGATGACAAGAACCGCGTTGCCGAAAACCGCGCCCGTGCGGCGTCCGCGTTTGACACCAGTGCCGATCGTTTAACCACGGTTTATCAGGTGCATGGCACCGATGTTGCCGTTCTGGATAAGCCGTTGTCGCGCGACGCGGCACCCAAGGCCGATGCGATGGTGACGGATCGGCCGAACATCATGCTGGGTATTCTGACAGCGGATTGCACGCCGGTCCTTTTTCATGATCCCTTTGCCGGTGTGATCGGGGCCTGTCATTCCGGCTGGCGCGGATCGCATGCCGGTATTTCGGCCAGTACGGTTGATGCCATGGAAAAGCTTGGTGCCAAGCGCGAAAACATTCACGCTGCCGTTGGCCCGTGTATTGCGCGCAAGTCTTATGAAGTTGATGGCGCATTTCGTGACACCATCCTTGCCGGACCGGAAGGCGAGGAGGATCTTTTTGATCCGTCGGTTCGCGATGGGCATTTCATGTTTGATTTGCCGGAATATGTGCGTCGTCGAACGATTGCCACCGGGATTGCTTCGGTCGAGCTGGTCGCGCGCGATACGCTGGCCGAGGAAGAACTTTTTTACAGTTATCGCCGGACGACCCTGCGCAAGGAACCCGATTACGGGCGGCAGTTGTCGGCGATCATGTTGAAAGAGGCGTAACATCATGCCGCATCTGATCATGCTATTCTTCTTTATGATCATTGCGACCATGGTTGGTTGTGTGATGATGTGACGACGAAAATTGCCCCAATGAAGTTTTTCCTGCGTTCGGTTGTATTGATCCTTGGTCTGGCTGGGTTGCTTGCCGCCTGTGGTGATTTGCCGCGCCCGTTTGAGGGGGCCGGTCGCGCCGGGGATCCCGGCTTGCTGGAGTTGCGTGATACCGGCACTGTTCGGGTCGAGGCGACCGAAGATCTGCCCGAAGGCGCATCTGCCCATCTGGCGCGCGCCATGGCACGTGCACTGCGCCTGCGCGATATTCCGGCCTATAGCGAAACAGACACCGGCGGGGATTACATTCTTCGGCCCAATGTGCAGGCGAAGCTGACGGAAAGTGGCGCTGCCCTTGATATTACGTGGGTTTTGATGCGCCCGGACGGGCTGGCGATTGATACAACGCATTCGGCCGGTGAACTTGGTGCGGATCAATGGTTCGCCGACCAGCCCACAGGGCCAGAAGAAAACAACCTCGCTATCCCGCAGGAACTGGTCGAAAAAGTCCGCGAGCTTGAAGGCAGGGCCGACGACCCGTTGGCAAAAACCTATGAGGGACTGGTCGCGCAACCAGCAGACGATATCGCCTTTATGATCACTGGCGACCGATCATCTCTGCGTGCGGCACCTGTTATGAAAATTGCCCTGATTGATTTTGCAGGGGCCCCCGGCGATGGCAATACAGCCCTTGCCAGATCGGCGGGTGCCTTGTTGAAATCACGCGGGATTACGGTTGATAACCGCGAGATTGACGAAAACAGCGTGATCCTGTCAGCGACAATTGATGTCAGCCCGGTGACTGAAAAAACCACCACACCACTTGATCGGGTATCTATCGAGTGGATCATCATGGAAGTCGACGGCACCGAGCTGGGGCAGATGAACCAGAATAACGTCGTGCCACGCGGCCAGCTTGATGAAAGGTGGGGGACAGTTGCATCGCTTGCTGCACAGGCCGCGGTTGAAACCCTTGAAGGGGTTCTGGGGCAGATCGCAACGAACAAAAAGCTTCAACTGCGCGTCGATAACAAAACGGCATCGCTGCGCTAAGCCCGGATTGCTTCGGTTCTGCAAAGGGCCGATGGCAGGTTGATGGGCAAGGCATGCATGACTGCCTTGTCGTTATTCGGCATTGGCCCCATTTACAGACTGTTAACGGCTGGTTATAAAGCCGCCGCGATCTGCCGATATGCAGAAGTGCTGAAACTTGGTCTTTGAGTGTCGTGAATGTGTCGTTGGACCGGCGGGAAATTCCCAGATTCCGGGCTGTTTGGCGGCAAGGGCAAACAGGGCTGATGACGGCTTTCTGTTGTGAGCGGAGTCGCACAGGATTTAATTATTCGCTTTCCCGGCACCCATTAACCGAGGCCCCGCTATGAAGATCCTCGCTGGTAACAGTAACCGCCCGTTGGCAGAGGCAATTGCTGACCATCTTAATCTGCCGCTTACCCGTGCAGATGTGAAGCGTTTCTCTGATGAGGAAATCTGGTGCGAAATTCAGGAAAACGTCCGCGGTGAGGACGTTTTTGTCATTCAGAGCACCTCTTATCCCGCAAACGACAACCTGATGGAACTGCTGGTGATGCTTGATGCGCTGCGCCGTGGTTCGGCACGCCGTATCACCGCTGTGATGCCGTATTTCGGCTATGCCCGTCAGGACCGTAAATCGGGTCCCCGTACCCCGATTTCGGCAAAGCTGGTTGCCAACCTGATCACGGTTGCCGGTGCAGACCGCGTTCTGACCATGGATCTCCATGCTGGTCAGATTCAGGGCTTCTTTGATATTCCGCTTGATAACCTGTTTGCATCGCCGGTTCTGACCAGCGACATCCGCAACAAGTTCGAAGGCCAGAAGCTGGTGATCGTCAGCCCGGACGTTGGTGGTGTGGCGCGTGCGCGTTCCGTTGCAAAACGTCTGGATGCTGAACTGGCGATCATCGACAAACGTCGTCCGCAGGCCGGTGTTTCCGAAGTCATGAACGTCATTGGTGACGTCAAGGACGCGGCTTGCATCCTGGTCGACGACATCGTTGATTCTGCTGGTACGCTTTGCAATGCGGCCGGTGCGCTGAAAGAACGCGGTGCATCGTCTGTTGCGGCCTATGTTTCGCATGGTGTGCTGTCTGGTCCGGCGGTTGAGCGTATCGCGAATTCGCCAATGACCGAAGTTGTTACCAGTGACTCGATCAAGGCATCCGATGCTGTTCGTGATTGCGGAAAAATTCGACAGCTTCCGATTGCGCCGCTGATGGCAGAAGCCATCCGTCGTATCTCGGAAGAAAAATCTGTTTCCGTTCTTTTCGATTGAGGGTATAAGGCCCTCGCCGTGGTGGCACCCCTGGAGGCCACCACGCTTGTTTTTGTAGGCTTTCAGCGGTGATTTTCACCAACCTGCAGAAGCAACTTACTTTTAGTTCAAGGAGATTTTCCGATGGCAAATTCTGTTATCACTGCGGAAATCCGTGAACGGGCCGGAAAGGGGGCCGCCCGTGCCGTGCGTCGTGCCGGTATGGTCCCTGGTGTTATTTATGGTGCAAAACAGGAACCTGTTCTGTTCCAGATTGACCCGCGTCCGCTTTGGAAACTTCTGCATCAGCCGGGCTTCTATTCCCACGTTCTGACCATTGAGGTCGGCAAAGAGAAATACGAAGTCCTGCCGCGCGACGTTCAGTTCGACAAAGTATCTGACGAAATCATGCACGTTGACCTTCTGCGCTTCTCCAAAGGCCAGACCATCAACGTTGAGGTTCCGGTTCGCTTCGAAAACGAAGAGAAATCCCCGGGCCTCAAAAAAGGTGGCGTTCTTAACGTCGTTCGTCACGATGTCGAAGTTCTCTGTGCTCCTTCCGCTATTCCGGAAGAGCTGGTCTTTGACCTGTCGGGCGTCGAAGTTGGTGACTCGATCCACATTTCGGCAATTAAACTGCCGAAAGGTGTTGAGCTTACCATCACCGACCGTGACTTCACCGTTGCGACCGTTGCTGCACCGTCTGCACTGAAATCGGAAGAAAACGAAGCTTCTGACGAAGAAGGTGAAGGCGAAGAAGAAGCAGCGACCGAAGAATAAGATCGAGGTCTTACGATGTTTTTGGTGGTTGGATTGGGAAACCCGGGATCGGGATATGCCGCCAATCGTCACAACATTGGCTTCATGGCGGCGGACGAACTCGTCCGCCGCTATTCTTTTGGTCCCTGGCGCAAAAAGTTTCAGGGGCAGATTTCCGAAGGTGAATTGAACGGGCAAAAGCTTCTGGTTCTCAAACCGGAAACCTTCATGAACCTGTCGGGACAAAGTGTTGGCGAAGTCCTGCGCTTTTACAAGATTCCGGTCGAAGACGTTATCGTCCTGCATGATGAGCTGGACCTGCCACCGGGCAAGCTGCGCGTTAAACGCGGCGGCGGCCATGGCGGGCATAACGGTCTGAAGTCCATTGATGCCCATTGTGGCAAGGAATATCGCCGCATTCGTTTGGGAATTGGCCATCCCGGGGATAAGTCCCGTGTGCATGGTCATGTGCTTGGGGATTTTTCCAAGGCCGAACAGGATGGCTGGCTGATGACCCTTCTGGATGCGGTGGCGTCCGAATTCGGGCGCCTGACAAAGGGCGATGATGGCGGCTTTATGAGCAAGGTTTCCGCCATCGTGTCACCGCCCAAGCCAAAGGCACCGAAAAAGGACAAGCCAGCGGCCGACAACTCCAAGGGTGCCAAAGGTGCCGGTGGTGCCAAGGGTGACAAGAATTCAGAGGCCACAAACCAGCCACAGGCCGGTGAGGGGATCGACGATATTTCGGGTGCGGCAAAGGTGCGTCTTGAACGTGCCGATACCCCGGTCAGTAATGCAGCCTCGGCCATGGCAGAGGCGCTTGCCAAGGCATTTGGCAAAAAGAAATAGTCTGGTTTGCAAGCATGCAGACCGATCATGATAAACAGAAATTCAAGTTACGGAGCCCGGAAAGATGGGATTCAAATGCGGTATTGTCGGTCTGCCAAATGTCGGTAAATCGACCCTTTTTAACGCCCTGACCCAGACGGCAGCAGCCGAGGCAGCAAACTTCCCGTTCTGTACGATTGAACCCAATACCGGTCGTGTCAGCGTTCCTGACGAACGCCTCGACAAGATTGCGGCAATCGCGAAGTCAGCCAATATCATTCCGACCCAGCTGGAATTTGTTGATATTGCCGGTCTGGTGCGTGGGGCATCCAAGGGCGAGGGCCTTGGCAACCAGTTCCTGGCCAACATTCGCGAAACCGATGCCATCGTGCATGTTCTGCGCTGCTTTGAAGATGATGACATTACCCATGTCGATAACTCGGTCGATCCGGTGCGCGATGCGGAAACCATCGAAACCGAACTGATGCTTGCCGATATGGAAAGCCTTGAAAAGCGCGTTCCCGCCCTTCAGAAAAAGGCGCGTTCGAACGACAAGGACGCCAAGCTGACCATGGATCTGATTGAGCGTACGCTTGAAGTGCTGCGCGAAGGCAAGCCGGCGCGTGTTGTCGAGATTGATGGCGAAGAAGAAGCCAAGGCGTTTCGTATGCTGCAGCTTCTGACCAGCAAGCCGATCCTTTATGTCTGCAACGTTGATGAAGACAACGCGGCCGAAGGCAACGAACTTTCGGCCAAGGTTGCCGAAATGGCCGAAGCACAGGGTGCACGTTCGGTTGTGATTTCAGCAGCAATCGAAGCCGAGGTTGCCCTGCTTGAAAGTGCCGAAGACAAGAAAGAGTTCCTAGAGGGTCTTGGTCTTTCGGAAACCGGCCTCGCACGTATTATCCGCGAAGGCTACAAGCTGCTTAACCTTTTGACCTTCTTTACGGTGGGTCCGAAAGAGGCACGCGCATGGACGGTGTTTACCGGTGCGACTGCGCCGAATGCGGCTGGCGTTATCCACACCGATTTGGAGCGCGGCTTCATTAAGGCCGAAACCATCGCCTATGACGATTTCATCGAATTCAACGGTGAAGCCGGCGCGCGTGATGCGGGTAAACTGCGTCAGGAAGGCAAGACCTATATCGTCAAGGACGGCGATATCTTCCACTTCAAATTCAACGTCTAAGATTCTGCTTTTTCGTAATTATTCCAAAGGCCACCGTAACTTATGCGGTGGCCTTTGGTTTTTGCGCAGGCTGATCTGGCCTGGGGACTTGTCAAAACAGCCCAACGCGGTCTACCTTCGCCTTTACAGCAAATGGGGAGCGCATGAACGACCTAAGCCCGAAAAAACGTATTTTACTGGTTTTCAACTCTGCCACCGGACAGCCGGGACGGGTGGGAGCTGTCATGCGTCGTTACGGGTTTGAGTTTGATATTCGCCGTCCGGGTGAAGGCGACGAATTGCCGACCGATCTTTGCAAATATCATCTGGTCGTCGTGTTTGGCGGACCGATGAGTGCCAATGACGATCATCTTGATAATGTCAGTGCCATCATGAACTGGTTGCCGACCGTGGTTTCCAGTGATGCGATGTATCTGGGCATTTGCCTGGGCGCGCAGATGATGGCGCGCAATCTTGGTGCAGAGGTCCAACCCCATCCCGAAGGCATGACTGAAATCGGCTATTACCCGGTGCAGCCAACCCCGGCGGGTGCGCATCTTTTCCCTGAGGAAATGATGGTCTATCACTGGCACAGCGAAGGGTTCGGACTTCCCGAGGGCGCGGAACTGGTCGCGACCGGCCCGACATTCCCTCATCAGGCCTATCATGTTGATGAACGGATCTGGGGCATTCAGTTCCACCCCGAAGTCGATGATGAAAGCCATGAACGCTGGCTGGCCAATGCCGGGGACAAAACCGACCGTCCGAACGGCCAGTGCCCCGATACCCAACGGGCGGGACGGGCCAAATATGACGCCGCATTTGGCGCGTGGTTTGAACAGTTTGCCGAGAAGGTGCTGGTCAAGGGGCTTGTGCCAGCCGACGCCGGGCACAGCAGCTAAGGCACAGCTAAGGCAAAAGGCAGCTCACTGCCAAAGCGATGTCAGACGGCAGCCATATCTGCCGGTTCTTTGGAAAGCCAGTTCTCAATCGCCGTTTCATCAAAGGCAAGTGCGTCTGCAAAACCGCCATGGAAGTCATTCCATGCGTCGTTATATTCATCGCGCACCCCGACCAGAACAGGGATTTCCAGATCCAGTGCGCGTGAAATCACATCACGAAGCCCGCGCCCCTCGGCCTCGCTTCGGCCAAAGCGCGCAATGATCAGGATGTCGGATCCGGCCTCGACATCGCGCGAAAGCTGCTGGGCAAGGCTGGACAGCGCATCGCCATCAAGCTTGCAGCCCTTGGCCATTTTGCCGCGATTTTTGGTGATCGGCATTTCATCGCCGTTGCGCAGATTGCGGACATGCACCAGGGTTCCGCAATCGGCATCCTTGCGGCGTTTTTGCACATAGCCGGCAACCGATTTGCCATTCGCCAAAAAGGTATCGGCAATTGCGGCAAGAAGGTCGTCAATCGGGTCTTTGGGGTGAAAGGCAATCCCGGCCAGCATGGATCAGAACCGATCAATCACAGTGACACCTGTGCCAACGAAACTGTCCATATTCATAAGTGCGGTGGCCCCTTCGGCCAGTGTGACGTGATCGCCAATCAGCTTTTGCGGCGCCAGTTTGCCCGACTGGATCATGTCGAGCATCGCATCATAGCGAAAGGCCTGCATGCCATGGCTGCCCAGAATTTCAAGCTCATGGGCCACCACACGGTCCATCGGGACTTTGGCGTGGGCGTGATCATCGGTCATAAGCCCGATCTGAACATGCTTGCCACGTTTGCGCAGGCACGCCACGGAATTAAAGCAGGTTACGGCACTGCCCAGCGCATCGACTGAAACATGTGCGCCGCCACGGGTGATGTCCTTGATCGCAGTCGGAATGTCATCAACACTGTGGGCATTCAGCACCGCATTGGCGCCGAGTTCTTTTGCGAAGTCGAGCTTGGCATCATCAATATCAACGGCCACCACATAGGCACCGGCAGCGGCGGCAATCATGATGGCGGAAAGACCAACACCGCCTGCACCATGGACGGCCACGATCTGACCGGCGGTGACTTTGCCCTGATCAATCACGCCGCGGAAACTGGTGGCGAAACGGCAGCCAAGGCTGGCGGCGGTTGCGAAATCCATTTCATCAGGCAGGTGGACAAGGTTGGTGTCGGCATAATCAATTGCGACATATTCGGCAAAGCTGCCCCAGCCGGTAAAGCCCGGCTGGAACTGCTGATCGCACACCTGATGATTGCCGCTGTGGCATTCCGGGCAATGACCGCAGCCCGACACGAAGGGCACGGTAACGCGATCGCCTTCCCGCCAGCGCTTGATATCCTTGCCGACCGCAACAACGGTGCCCGCGAATTCATGGCCTGGAACATGGGGCAGCTGGACATCGGAATCGTGTCCCATCCAGCCATGCCAGTCGCTGCGGCACAGGCCGGTTGCGCCAACCTGAATGACGACACCGTCATTACCCGGGGTCGGGTCGGGGAGTTTCTGGACCTCGATCGGGCCCTGATATTCGGTGAAGTAGGCTGCGCGCATGATGTTCCTCCCGATTGTTGTTATGTTTTTATCGGATGCAGTGTTCAAATTTTCAAGTGTCGTTATCGTCGCGCTCGGGATGCAAGCGGACAACCTTCGGAACGCCGACCGATGGTTTGGATTTTGGTTTCGGTTTTGGCTCTGGCGCGGCATTTGGCTGATAGCGACCCCATGGGGATGTGTCGCGATTCTCGCCCTCTTTGCCCCACGGGCCACGCTGTTCGCGGCGCATGTTGGCCCGTTTGGCCGCGCGTTCTGCCTCATAGGCGGCAGCCCATGGCGGGATGTTGGATGTGGCCCCACGCGTTTTGCGGCCGGGACGGTAGATGCCAAAGGCCGGTGCAGGCGATCCGTCATGCCAAAGTGGCACATTGCGATGCTTGAACAGCGGGATCAGGGCAAGTCCGGCAAGAAAGCCCGCGATATGGGCGACCCATGCAATGCCAAGGTCTGCGCCGCTGCCGAAGTTGATCACCTGACTGATAAACCAGAAGCCCAGCACGACCACGGCCGGCACATAAAAGATAAACACCCAGAAGAACCAGACCAGCACGCGGGCCTTGGGATAGAGCAGGAAATAGGCGCCAAGCACCCCGGCCAATGCGCCAGACGCGCCGATCATTGGAATTTCCGATTGGGTATCAAGCAGGCCATGCCCAAGGGCGGCGGCAACACCGCAGGCGAGATAAAAAATCAGAAAACGGAAATGGCCCATCGAATCTTCGACATTGTTCCCGAAGATCCAGAGATACAGCATATTGCCGCCCAGATGCATCCAGCCACCATGCATGAACATCGCCGAAAAGATCGACAGGAACCCGAAGCCAGCCGGGAACGGTGAAAAGCCCGGCGGCAGTTCCGCATGACCAAACAAGACAGCCGGGATCGCCCCATATTGCAAGGTCATCAGAACCGTTGCACGCGGATCAAGCGTGACGGTGCCGACAAACACCACGACATTGATCGCGATGATGGCATAGGTGACCCACGGGGTGATTGTTGTCGGGTTGTTGTCCTTGATCGGCAGCATTGGCTGTGCCCGTTGTCTGTGTCTCCGATTGACGAGATCGGTCCAGCGCCTCCGATCAGGCGACCACGGCTTCATCCCGCGGGGCAAGGCGATCACGCAAATAAGCCGCCAGTTGGCGATATTCACTTTTACGGGCGGAACTGCGCCGCCAGACCATACCAATGCGCCGAATCGGAACCGGATTTTTAAACGGAATGATTTTCAGCAAATCCGGCCGACGCGCTTCGACTTCAAGCGACATTTCGGGCAATAGTGTGGCACCGATGCCAGCCCCTACCATTTGCACCAGGGTCGACAGGCTGTTGGCCTGAAAATCGGCCGACTTGCTCCAGCCAGCTTTATGGCAGACTTCAAGTGCCTGATCGCGCAGGCAATGCCCGTCCTCAAGCAGCAAAAGCTTTTCATCCTTGATGTCGCCGATTTCGAGATGCTTTTTGTGTGTCAGCGGATTGTTCGGCGCACAGGCAAAGACAAAGCGGTCTTCGAACAGTTCGAACTCTTCGAGCCAGTTTTCATCAATCGGCAGGGCAATCAGGGCAATGTCGAGTTTGCCAGCCATCAGCAGTTCGATCAGTTTGGCAGTCTGGTCTTCGCGCAGCAGTGGCTGCAGTTTCGGAAAACCGGCTTTCAGTGACGACATCACGTCTGGCAAAAGATACGGGCCAATGGTGGGAATAACACCGATATGGATCGGGCCTGACAATGGGTCAGAGGCGGCCTGCGCCATGGTGGTCAGTTCGTCGACTTCTTGAAGGATACTTCGCGCCCGCGAAACGACCTCCTGGCCGAGCGGCGTCATCAGGACCTGACGCTTGTTGCGTTCGACCAGTTGTGCGCCCAAAAGGTTCTCAAGCTCGCTGATCGCAGCAGACAAACTTGGCTGCGTAATGAAGCAAGCCTCTGCTGCGCGGCCAAAATGTCCGGTTTCGGACAAGGCAACAAGGTATTTGAGCTGCTTGATGCTGGGTTGGGCAGCCATAAATTTTTCCTATCAAACGTCGAAGTTTTATCTATTTGTCTTAGGTAATGCATTTCTCTACAAATCGCTAGCAAGCAGTGCATTTTTTGCACCTGCACAGTAAAGTTTCGCGGCCTGTCGGGGGCCGCACATTGTTGTTAAAACTGGGTTAGGAGAAACCATAATGCTTACCGTTGGTGATACGCTTCCTGAATTCAATCTGACCGGCGTTTCGGGCAAGACCCCGGACAGCTTCGCACCGGTGACTGACAAGTCCTTCGAAGGCAAATGGAAGATCCTGTTCTTCTGGCCGAAAGACTTCACCTTTGTTTGCCCGACCGAGATCGTCGGTTACGGCGAACTGAACGGTGACTTCGAAGACCGTGATGCGGTTCTGCTGGGTTGCTCGACCGACACCGATTTCGTCCACGCTGCATGGCGTACCCACCACGAAGATCTGGGCGACAGCCCGTTCGTATGGCTTGCTGACGAGAAAAAAGACCTGTCGGCTGCCCTTGGTGTTCTGGCCAAAGACGCCGGTGTTGCGCTTCGTGCGACCTTCATCATCGACCCGGACAACATCATCCGTCACGTACAGGTCAACGACCTGAACGTTGGTCGTAACCCGCAGGAAGCGCTCCGTATTCTGGACGCACTGCAGACCGACGAACTCTGCCCGTGCAACTGGAACCAGGGCGACGAAACCCTGTAAGTCCAGTCCGGACCTATTTGTGGGATCGGGCTTTGGCCCGGTCCCGCCTTTCAGCCTGTGAATATTGCTGCCTTTTGCATCGTCCGCCCCCATCGGGCGCGACACTGACACGGCTGATCCCAAATTTGTTTTTGCATTACGCGCTTATCGTTTCAGACAGTTTCAGAGGATTTTTCCCATGACGTCGATCGTTGAAATCAAGGACTCCATGCCGGCCTATGCCAAGGACCTTAAGCTGAACCTTTCGAGCATGGCCAACAATCCGGGCATGACCGATCAGCAGGTTTACGGTACTGCACTGGCGTGTGCCTTTGCATCGCGCAACGCCAAACTGACCAAGGCTGTTGCCGCAGAAGCAAAAGAAAAACTGACCGATGAGGCCATTGAAGCAGCCAAGGGTGCGGCTGCCATCATGGGCATGAACAACATCTATTACCGGTTCAACCATCTGGTATCGGATGAAGAATACAGCTCCATGCCGGCCCGCCTGCGCATGAACATCATCGGCAAGCCGGGCATTGATAAAGCCGACTTCGAACTGTTTTCGATTGCTGTTTCGGCGATCAATGGTTGCGGCATGTGCATCGATTCCCACGACAAGGTGCTGAAAAACGCCGGCATCAAAAAGGAAACCATCCAGAACGCGATCCGCATCGCATCGGTTATTCATGCCGTTGCCGTCGTGATCGATGCCGAGGATGCACTGGCCGAGTAACTGCCAGACATTTGCCATCAAGACAAAAAAAAGAGGGTGTCATTACGACGCCCTCTTTTAGTTTGTGTCCGGCAAGGACAGCTTATTTGGCTTTGCGTCTGTTGCGGATGCCGATGATGACAGGCAGTGCGACAATCAATACAGCCATCACATACAGACCAATACTTTCCCAAGTCGATACCAGGATCGACCAGTCCCCGCGCGAGATCGAAAGTGCACGGCGCAGGTTATCTTCGAACAGGTGACCCAGCACAAAGCCCAGAATGATCGGGGCCAGCGAGAATTCCAGTTTACGCAGGACCCAGCCGAAAATCCCGAAAGCGATGATCAGGAACAGGTCGAACGGGTTGCCGACCACAGAATAAACGCCGATGAACGCCAAGACTGCAATCAGCGGGCTGAGATATTTCTGCGGGATGGTCAGCATTCTGGCAAACAGACCCACCAGAGGAAGATTGATCACCAGAAGGGCCAGATTGCCGATATACATCGATGCGATCAGGCCCCACGCGATTTCCGGGCGCTGTTCAAACATCAGCGGGCCAGGCGTCACGTTAAACAGCATCAGTGCGCCAAGCAGGATGGCCGTTGTGCCAGACCCCGGAATACCAAGCGTCAGCATCGGGACCATTGCCCCGCCAGCAGCCGCATTGTTGCCAGACTCCGGTGCAGCCAAACCACGCGGGTCACCGGTGCCGAATTTCTTGCGGTCTTCACCGGCCATCCGCATTTCCGTGCCATAGGTCACAGCCGAGGCAACGGACGCACCGACACCGGGCAAAACGCCGATGACAAAGCCGATGATTGAGGACCGCAACATGGTCCAGCGGATTTGCATCAGGTCTTTCCAGCTGACAAAGCTCTTGCCAATCGGAAGCAGCTTTAGTTTGCCTGATATCTGTTGTTCTACAAGGTGGATCAATTCCGCCATGCCAAAGAAACCGATCACGACAACAAGGAAATCGAACCCGGCAAGGATATCGGGAATACCGCCCGTGTATCGCGCCACACCGGTATTGGCATCAATGCCGACGGTCGCCAGCATCAAGCCGATTGCCGCCCCCATCAGGGTTTTGACTTGGTTCTTGCCAACCAGCGAGGACAGGCTTGCAAAGGCAAAGACCATCAACGCAACGTAGTCGGCTGGCGTAAAGGTCAACGCAAATTTCGCAAGGAACGGACCAAACAGCGACATCAAGATCACGGCAATGGTGCCACCAACGAAAGACGCAATCGCCGAAATCGACAAAGCACGTCCGGCCTCGCCACGCTTGGCCATCGGGTTGCCATCAAGTGTTGTCATGACGGCCCCCGCATCACCGGGAACATTCAAAAGAATGGACGAGATGCGTCCGCCATATTCCGCACCATAATAGATGCCAGCAAGCAGGATCAGGGCTGATTCAGGTGGAAGGCCCAGGCTATAGGCAATCGGCAGCAGAATGGCGACACCGTTGATCGGACCGATACCGGGAAGTGCACCAATCAGGGTTCCGGCAAAACAGCCAATCAGCACGAGAAACAGGTTCAAAGGCATCAATGCGACACCAAAACCGCCGCTCAGGCCACTTAGAACTTCATTCATGGGAATAACTCACAAAAACGGTGCCAGCAGACCTTCTGGCAGGTTCAGGCCCAGCAAATAGTCACAAATGCCATATCCGATGATGCCGGTTGCACATCCGAAAGCGACGGAGTGCAGGCGATTTGCACCCAGCATGACCGACAACAGGCAGCAAAACAGGGCGGTCGAAATCACAAAGCCGAGCGGCTCATAGAGTTCTGCGTAGCCGCCAAGCATCACAACCAACATCAGCAAGCGCAGCCATACACTGCGTCCGAGCGCAAACTGGATATGATCGGGGCGCACGAGGACGTAGAGGCTGCACAGCAGGAAGACGACAGCCAGTACCTGCGGCCATGTTTCAGGTCCGAGCGGGTCATACTGGAAGGGGGCCTTGATAATGAAAAAGGCGACATAGGTGTAAATGCCGCCCGCGATCAGGGCGAACAGGGCAAAGAGGCGATCAGCCATCGGAGATCTCCGGCCTAGGGAACGCTGGAAAAACTGTCGGTCCCCCATCCGAAAACGGAGGACCGACATGTTTGGCGATTACTGGATAAGGCCAGCTTCTTTTGCGATTTCGCGAAGCTTCTTGATGCGTTCCTTGACGTTTTCGTCAAGGTCCTTGCCTGCAATGTTAAGCGGCAGCAAGCCCTTGTCTTTCTGGATTTTCGCGAACTCTTCGGTGCCATAGGCTTCCTTGAAGGCCGCTACCCATTTGTCATAGGCTTCGTCAGAGACGTTTTTGCCCATATAGAAACCACGCATGATCGTCCATTCCGCGTCGTAGCCAAGTTCCTTGGTGGTCGGAATGTCTGCGAACGGTTCCGGCAGGCGTTCTGGCGACATGACGGCAAGAACACGCAGCTGGCCTGTACCGAGATGGGCGGTCATTTCGCCGATATCACCGGTGTAAACGTCGATACTGCCGCCCAGAAGGCCGGTCAGGGCATCGCCGCCGCCATCATAGGCGACATAGATCATTTTGCGCGGATCACTATCGACAGCCTTGAGCAGCAGGGCCGCTTTCATCCAGTCTTGTGACCCCACAGAACCACCAGCACCGATTGCGAGGCTGCTTTCGTCTTCCTTGACCTTGTTCATCAAGTCATCAAGGGTTTTGTACTCGCTGTCTGCGCGGACGATGACGGCACCGAAATCAGCACCGACAGTGGCGAGAAAACGAACATCGTTCTCGGTCCATTCACCGTATTTGCCGGTCGCGATGTTCAGAAGCGAACCTGACGAGAATGCGACGATGGCGTTGGGGTCATCTGTACGGGTGGTGTTGAAAAGGGTGATGGCAACCGCGCCAATGCCGCCAGGCATGAAGGTCACCTGCATCGGTTCGCCCAACTTGTCGCCGACACCGCCCTGGGCGACACGGCAGGTCAGGTCAAAACCGCCACCCGGTTTCGCTGGGGCAATGCATTCGGGTTTTTCAATGTCTGCGGCATTTGCGGTGCCAAAAAGGCAACCGGCCATAACGACAGATGCTGCGAACAGCTTTTTCATAGTTGTATCCTCCCATTGGATTATTCTTTTCGCGTATCAATGTTCGATCCGCATATCAGCTATACGTTACGAGACTGACATTGCCTTGACGGTATGCTGACGGGAGGCTGACTCCTTTCTGACACGAAGCTGACGTGATGTGTAACAATTTGTAAGAAGCTCCGAGCAAGCCTAATATCCGGGCATGCGTATTCTTTTGATTGAAGATAATGAAACATTGGCGGAAACGATCATGGATCGTTTGCACGCGGATGGGCATGCCATTGATTGTGAGTATGACGGAGAGCTTGCAAACGATTTGTTGCGCCACAAACAGTTCGATCTGGTGTTAATGGATGTCAACCTGCCGGGCCGCAGCGGGTTTGATATTTTGCGATCCATGCGCGCGCGCGGGGATGCCACCCCGGTTCTGATCCTGACGGCGAGGTCGGAAATAGATGACCGCTTGATCGGGCTTGATGGCGGTGCAGATGATTATATCGTCAAGCCGGTTGATCTGCGTGAACTTGCGGCACGGTGTCGTGCCTTGATCCGTCGCCGAAGCGGGACAGCATCAAATCAATTTTGCGCCGGAAACCTTGTGTTTGACCGGGCATCAAAGGTTGCAACGATTGACGGTCGCGATATTGAATTGCGCAACAGAGAAGTACAGTTGCTTGAAATCTTCATTGGCAATCTGCAGCGGGTCCTGACCAAGGAAGATCTGGCGGACAAGGTGTATTCGTTTGATGAAGCGCCCAGCATGAATGCGGTCGAGCAAATGGTTACCAGACTACGCAAGAAACTGGCTGGTGGGCCGATTATCCTCAAGACCATTCGGGGGCTTGGGTATATTGCCCATATTGCGGATGAATAAACGGGTCGGACATCATTCCCTGCGCCAGCGTCTTTTGACCAGTATGGCGGTGGGATTTGCGATCATCCTGGTCAGCATTGCGATTGGGATCTGGAGTTACGCAAGGGATGCGGCAAACCATTCCTATGACAGGCTTTTGAGCGGGGCAGCGTTTGCCATTCTGGAACGCACACTGGTGACGCCAACCGGCCCCAGTGTAGAGATTCCTTATTCGGCGTTGGAACTAATCGGTCTGGCTGAAAGTGATCGCGTTTTCTATCGTATTTTTACCGCCAATGGCGAAACCCTGACCGGGTCGGAGAATTTGCCATTGCCCGAGCACTACAATCCAACCGACCAGCCGGTATTTTTTGATACCCATTACAGCGGCGAAGATGTTCGTTTCCTGCTTCAGGGACGGTTTCTTGCCGGTGCCGGGTATGGCGATTGGGTCGTTGTTCAGATCGGCCAAACCCGAATTGCAAGAGATGCCTTTGCACGGGAAATGATGATCAATGCGATTGCACTTTTGTTGTTGGTTACCGTCATCGGACTGGGTTTTGTCTGGTTCGGGATCAACCGTGCATTGTCGCCCCTGATCGGGATTGAACGCCAGCTTCGGCACCGCGAACCAACCGATTTTTCACCCATTGTGATAACCCCCCCGCGTGAGGTTGCCAGTCTGACCCGTTCGATCAATGGTCTGATCCTGCGTCACAAGAAAAGTCTTGATAACGCGCAGGCCTTTATTGCCGATGTTGCCCATCAGACCCGAACATCGCTTGGCGCGCTACAGGGGTTGCTTGAAAGTGCCAGCCGTCAGGCGGATGTGAAACAACAACAGGTCCGTATTGCCCAAGCCGAAGAACAGACAGAAAGAACAATTCGCCTGACCAATCAGCTGTTATCGCATGCAATGATCATTCACCGTGCCGATAACAAGCCGCTGGAACGCAAGGTGTTTATTGATGTGGTCCGTACCGTCTTTGCCGAGATCATTCGAGATTATCTGAAATATGACACGGACTTTTCCATCGACAGCGAACTGGATGGGGACGAGGAAACCTTTGTCATGATTGACGAGATTGGCATCCGCGAGGCGTTGCGCAATCTTGTCGATAACACCATCAAGCACGGCAAGGCACCTCACAAGATCAGTATTCTGGTACGAAAAACCGTTGGGAAATGCCTGTTAATTGTCGATGATAACGGGCCGGGCATTAACGAGCAGATGTATGCAACCGTATTGGAAAGGTTTTCAAGCATGAGCAGCGGCAGCGGTCTTGGTCTGTCGATTGTCAGCGCGGTGGCCGATCGCCATCACGCGGAGCTCAGGCTGGGACAGTCGCCCGAGGGCGGCTTGCGTGTCGAAATGGTCTTTCCCGTCGTCGAGGGGGAACAGGCATGAAGATGCTTGGTGGTTTCGTTCCGGTGAGATGGTTTGGCGTTATTGTTCTTGTCGTCGGGCTATTGTCTGGCAGTCAGGCATTTGCGCGTGTGCAATTGCATGTGTGGTCGGCAACCGATACGTCGGCGTTCGAACCGATTATCAAGGCGTTCGAAGAAAGATACCCGGACATTGAAGTGGTCTATCGCGAGTTCAATACGAGCGAACTTTATCAGGTTGTCATGTACAATATTGATAACCCGGATATGGAGGCAGATGTCATCATAAGCCCGGCCATGGATTTGCAGGTCAAACTGGTCAATGAGGGGCTTGCCTATCAGTTTGAGCCGGAAAATGCCGAAGCGATACCGTCGTGGGCCAAGTGGCGCAACGAACTCTACGGGTTTTCGTTCGAACCAGCAGCATTTGTGTATAATAAACAGGCTTTCCAAGGTCTTACCAGGCCGACGTCGCACACCGATTTGTCCAGTCTGGTGCGCGACTATCCCGAAATGTTCAGGGGAAAGATTGGGACTTATGACATTCGCAAATCGGGTATCGGATATTTCTTTGCCACACAGGATGCGATTCAGAACAACCAGTCATCGCGCTTGATTGAGACATTCGGGCGTGCGGGGGCGCGGCTTTATTGTTGCTCGTCCGAGATCCTGAACCGGGTTGCGACCGGTGAGCTTGTGCTTGGCTATAATGTGATCAGCTCATACGCGATTGAAGCGGCTAAAAACTTGCCGGAAATCGGGATATATTTCCTGCGCGATTACACCATCGCCATGAGCCGTACGGCCTTTGTGCCCAAGACATCGCAAGCGAAGTATGAGGCTCAGGCCTTCGTCAATTTTTTGTTGTCGCATGAAGGTCAGGAGGTTCTGGCCAACCAATCTGCCCTTATTCCGATCAACCAGAAAGTCCAGATAGAGCTCAGTCCGCACATAGCAGACATTCCGGTCTTTCGCGTAAAGCTCGGCATCGGTTTGCTTGGTTTTCAGGACCAGCTCAAGAAGAGGAGCTTCCTTGAAGACTGGCGATCCTCGATCTTGTGGAATCGTGAGGAAGAGTAGGGCGACAGGTACTTGCCAACACCTTAAGATACGGCTCCGTTCTCATCCCTGGTGATCGACATATTCGGCAATCGACAAGTGGTCAAGAGTTGCTGCGATCACTTGATCGGGCTGATCGAAATGCGGGATGTGGCCGCAATCCTTGATCAGCATTTTGGTCACCGGGCCGCCGGTATTTGCACAGATGGTATGGACCTGTTCATCGCTGCCAAACTGGTCATCATCGCCCTGAATGACCAGAAGCGGGCAGGTGATGTGGGCCAGTTCATCGACCATGTTCCAGTCAAGAAACGCCGGTTGGCGCCAGGTATCGACCCAGGCGCGGAAGACATCGTCGGTCTGGGTAAAGTGATGGCGTTCGAGTTTGGTTTTCCAGTCGGTCTCGGCATAGATTTTCGCCGCCTCGGTAATGCCGGCGACTGTGACATCCTCGACAAAAACGTGGGCGGCTTCTGAAATTACCGCCGTTACATTGTTCGGGAAGCGCGCGGCATATTTAAGCGCGATGGTTGCCCCGTCACTGTGGCCAAACAGGATCGGTTTGGTCAGGCCAAGCTCCGTGATCAGGCCGTGCAGATAGACATCGCTTTCGGTGTTGTGGAAGTCAATCGCGCGCGGAATGTCGCCTGCGGCATGCGGATCGGATTTCCCGTGGCCGCGCCGTTCATAGACAACTACCGGGTGACGGGTGGCGGTTGCCAGTTTGGCGGGGAAGTCACGCCACATGCGAATGGTGCCAAGGGCCTCGTGCAGAAACAGGATGGTCGGTGCATCGGCACGCACATCATCTGGAACGATCTGTTGGCAAGACAGACTGATACCATTCACCGTGGCATAGAAATTTTCGATCTTCATGTGACTTATAGCTCTTGTGGGGCAATCTTTGTTGGGGCGATATATCGGTAATTCGGTGCGTAATTATTT
>NZ_DBGS01000093.1:0-7785 GCF_002295455.1 Thalassospira sp. UBA848
CATCGCAAGCTTGCGATGCCCCTTTGCAATCATCGCCTGCGTGATGTCATAGGCCGACTTGGCGTTATCAACACTGATGGACGCCACGTCGGTTCGGCTTGGCTGGTTAAACAGCAACACGAACGGGATGTTTTCACTGATCAAAAGATCGATCACGCGATTATCATCGGCATTGGCCAGTGTCAGGATCAACCCGTCCACCCGGTTATTCAGCAATGTCGAAACCGCGCCCAGTTCGCGTTCGGGGTCGTATTCCGATGACGTCAAAAGAACGGTCAGGCCGTCCTCATTGGCGGCCTGCTCGATCCCCTGGACCGATGTTGCAAAAACCGGGTTGGCCATGGTTGGCACCAGCACACCGACAGACCGCGTCTGCGCCATTTTAAGGCGTCGGCCATTCATGTTTGGCCGATATTTCAGATACGCCATGGCCGCACGCACGCGCTCAACCGTCTCAGTCGGCACCTCATCAGGGCAATTGATCACCCGTGATACGGTTGCGATTGAAACGCCGGCCTTGGCGGCGACTGTGCGCATGGTGGGTTTGGGTGTCATCTGCAACAAAACTCCTTCGACGGGCCAAACCATACCCAACGAAGAAGTCACTTCGATAACACTTGTGTTTCCGTTTTATGAACATTTGAAACGTTTACAATGGCGGAAAACTGCCATTTATGACGTTTCGATTTCAAAACATAAAACGGTAACCCCGCGCCATGATCGCAAATCTTCAAGCCGGTTTTCCGGGGCTGCATTGCTGCTCAGACGTTTTATGGGGACTGTTTGTCTGCTTAGCTTTGATGCAAACGAAGTTCGGCCATAAACCCGTCCGCATGATCCGGGCGCGGGGAATAAAGCTTGAGCTCTGCTTTAGTATTGCGCGCAATCGCCTCGACAATCGCCAAGCCCAGTCCTGATCCATCAGCCTTGTTGCTCGATCGTTTGAACCGGGTGGTCAGTTGCGCCAGTTCTGCCGGGCTGACCGGCACGCCGCCGTTTGACACCTGCACGATGTGATCCTCGACCACACGGATATCGACGGGTTCGTCATCCCCGCCATATTTCAGGGCATTTTCAATCAGGTTGCGCATGCAGATCGCAAAGGCGTCATGGTCGATATTGGCTGAAAGGGGCGCCAGATTACTCGCATCAAAGCGGATCTCCGCCCCTTCCATCCCGGCCCGCTTGAGGTCTTCAATCACCAGATTAAGCGTCGGGCCAAGATCCTGATTATGCCCCGTCGGACTAAAGCCGCCGCTTGATTCCGCGCGTGCCAACTGCAAAAGCTTTTCGGACAACCGCGACAGGCGTTTAAGCGCCTCTTCCGTCTGGACCGCTCGTTTGCGGGCCGCGTGACCGTCTGGCAGTTCCGCCAGAAGCCTTTGCGTTTGTGCCAGCGCCACGGCAATCGGCGTGCGCAGTTCATGCGCACTGTTGGCGGTAAAGCTGCGCTCGACACTGAGCGCCGCCTCAAGCTTTGCCATCAAGCGATTGACCGCCGTGACAATGGTGTTGATTTCCTCGGTCTGGTCGTCCTGCGCGATTGGGGTCAGGTTGCCCTCCCCGCGTGCCTCGATCTCGTTGCGGACCTGGCGTACCGGACCCAGCGCGCGGGTCACGCTATAGACCACCGCAAGAATGGTCACCGGGATCAGGAAAATCAGCGGTGTGAACTGCGACACCATGGTTTCAATGATCGCTTCATTGCGATGCTCGGTCGGTTCGGCCACCTGCATGAACAGATGACCATTGCCGGTCACACTGGTATAGACGCGAACCTCATCACCATCGCTGAAACCGGGCTCAAGCGGCGCATCAAACGGCGCTTCCGGCGCATTTTGCGACCGCAGCAGCACGTCACCCTTTGCATCACGCAATTGATACTGCATGAAGTCATCGAAATCGTCGAAATCACCATCATGATCGTCATGATCGCTGTCATCATCAGCATCACCATCATGAACAGCGTCAAAGCCCGGTTCGGGCAAGATAACAATCCCGCCCGCGTCCTGATGGTTTTCAAGATAATCGATGATAAGGGTCGAGGTCCGCCGTGACGTCTCGACAAGGGCGGTATCCGCCCCCTCCTCCATCTCATGGCGGGCGGTATAGGCCGCAAACAGGGCCCCGATCACCCAAAACAATGCCACGATCACCGTCAGGCGTTTGGTCAGAATGAACTGAAGACTGTTTTGCGCCCTGATCTTCATTATCCCTCAACCCGATAGCCGACACCGCGCACGGTCTTGATCACGTCACGGCCAAGCTTGCGGCGCAAACGGCTGACATAAACCTCGACCGTGTTGCTTTCGATCTCGGCACCAAATTCATAAAGCGCTTCTTCAAGCTGGCGCTTTGATAATGTCTGGCCCGGCCGTTTGACCATCTGATCAAACAGCGCCCATTCACGCGATGTCAGATCGATATGTTCGCCATCGCGCAAAACCGACCGCCCGGCAAGGTCGACCTCGACCCCGCCCTCCAGCTCGATAAATGGATTGGGATTACCGCTATAGCGCCGCGACACGGCGGCCAGGCGTGCCGAGAGCTCGTTCAGATCAAACGGCTTGACCAGATAATCATCCGCCCCGGCATTAAGCCCCGCGATCCGATCCGAAATCTGATCCTGCGCGGTCAGGATAATGCATGGTGTGGCCGACCCTTGGCGGCGCAGATCGCGCAACAGATCAAGCCCCTTGCCATCGGGCAGGTTAAGGTCCAGCAACAACACATCATAATTGGTCCCGCGCAGCATGATCTCGGCATCGACCACACTTGCACTGTGATCAACCGCCTCGCCGCTTGCGAGTAAATGATCGCGCACCGCGTCTGCCAGCATCAATTCATCTTCGACCAGAAGAATACGCACCCCAACCTCTTCCCGAAGCTTCGCACAATCTGCCGTGGGTAACGGCCGTTCCTGACAGTGTGCTGAACGGTGAAAAACATCCGGTTCAGTTTGCTGTCAGGGAAGCACGCCATACTCGGCACCGATCATGACATTACCCCTATCTTATGAAGGAACCGAGCCATGAAAAACACTGTTTTGAAGAAAGCCGCCCTTGGCAGTTTTGCTGCAACGCTTCTTGCCACTGCATCCCTCGGCCTGACGGCGCATACCGCACAGGCCAGTGACGATTATTGCAACGTGCCAAAATCCGAATGGCAAAGCATGGATGCGCTTAAGGAAAAGCTGACGGCCGAGGGCTGGGACGTCCGCAAGATCAAGGAAGATGATGGCTGCTTTGAAGTTTACGCCATCAAGGCCGATGGCAAGAAGATTGAGGCCTATTTCAACCCGGCCACCTTTGAACTCGTCAAGGAAGATGACTGATCTTCCTTTAGGGCGAGTGCGGCTTTGACCGTTGTCCTGTCCCCACGCCCCGTGCCTGCCTGCACGGGTGCCTTCGGTCAAAGCCGCCTCTCTGAACCCGCCATCTGAAAATGCATTCAACCGTCAGGAGCACGCATCATGTCTGTCAAAGTATGGGACCCGTTTGTCCGCCTGTTTCACTGGGGCTTGGCGGCAAGTTTCGTCATTGCCTGGGTCACGGCTGAAGAATGGGACAGCCTGCATTACTGGGCCGGCTATGCCGCGGGTGCGCTGATTGCACTGCGCCTGATCTGGGGCCTGGTCGGCACCCGTTACGCCCGCTTCACCCAGTTCATCAAAAGCCCCCGGGCAACGCTTAAATATCTTGGCGATATCCTGCGTGGCGCGGAACCGCGTTATCTTGGCCATAACCCGGCCGGGGCCGCCATGATCGTGGCCCTCATCCTCGCCATGGCCGGTTGTGCGCTGACAGGCTGGATGTACACCACCACCATGTTCTGGGGCTCGGAATGGGTGGAAGAAACCCACGAGGCATTGGCAAACGGCCTGTTGTTCCTTGTTCTGCTGCATGTCGGCGGCGTGTTGCTGGCCAGCCTCCGCCATCACGAAAATCTGGTGCGCGCCATGATCACGGGACGCAAACGCCGCCCGGCCACAGACGATATCGCCTAACCCGACTTAACCACGCTTAACGCTTACCCCTGTGACATCCAGCAATGGTTTGTCCCAACTTAAGGCAACCGCGCCACCTCTGGCCGGTTGCCTTTTTTGTTTGCGGCACGCGATTGCCTTCGCTCTTTCGGTCGGGCGCGATTTCGATGTAGGCTATACCATTATGAATTGAAACCGAATTGGACACCTCATGCGCCCTGTCGTCATTGTAACCGCTCTTGGTCTTTCAATCGCAGCCCTTGCGGGGTGCACGGGCAAAACCGGCGAATATGCAGGACAAGGCGCCGGAATCGGGGCCATTTCGGGGGCCGTTGGCGGCTTTGTCACGGCTGCGATCTTTGGCGGCGATCCGATAGAGGCCGCGGCACGCTCTGCGGTTTATGGCGGGGCCACCGGGGCAACCGCCGGGGCCATTTCGGGCGCAAGTGCCGATGCCGCCGAACGCGAGGCATATGAAGCCGCCCAGAAGGAAAAGCGTGATCGCATCCGCGCAAAGATCGGCGATGATGCCTTTACCGGCCTTGCGGCCCTTGCCAAATGTGACCATGCATCGGCCATTGCCAATGCCGACATGGCCCAGCAATCAGGTAATGCCGATTTCGTAGTTGCCGGCCTGTGGCTTGAAGCCCTTGCCTATTCCGATCAGGGACAGGAAAGCACCGCGCGCGCCATGTATGGCGACATCATCGCAAGGGATGCCAATATCTCCGATGAAACTGCGGCCGAACTCCGCCGCCGGGAACTTGCCGATGGCCTGTCTGAAATTCGCGGTGAATATGACCTGCCCAAAGTCTGTGGCTAAGAGTTTGTAGCTAAATAAACCTGCTGCGGATCCTGCCCGTCTCACTGGATGCCAGTTTATGCGGGCATGACAATCTGATCGTTACTTCGCCAGTCATATCCAACCTGTCATTCCCAACCCGCCATTCCCGCGAAAGCGGGCATACAGGCCACACCACCCCCGGCTCCGGGGCATCACGTGCCGCCCCTACCGGGGCAACACCCGCGCCGGGTTACCAACAACGCTGGTCCCGGCCGCAACATCGCGCGTCACCACGGCCCCGGCACCAACGATCGCATCATCACCAATCGTGATCCCCGGCAGGATGATCGCCCCGCCGCCGATCCAGACATTGTCGCCAATCGTCACCGGCTTGGCGATTTCAAGATGCTGCTTGCGGAGCTCCGGATCACGATGATGATCGGCACAGTAAATCTGCACATTCGGGCCCAGCATCGAATGCCGCCCGATCTTTACCGGCGCCGTATCCAGGATCACGCAACCGACATTCAAAAACACGTCCTCGGCCAAATGGATATTGATGCCATAGGCACAATGAAACCGCGCCTCGATCCGCACATCATCCGCGCAAGCGGCAAACAGCGCGCGCAGTTTCGGCCCGATATTGCCACGCTCCGCCGGATAGAGCACGCTATGCTCATGGCATGCCTCAAGGGCGCGATGGCGCAACACGGTGATTTCCGGATCAAGGCAGGAATACCAGTCACCGGATTGCATTTTTTCAAGTTCGCTTTTTGCCATGATGCTCTGTGGCGTTGTTCGGGACGGACAACACGTTACGCCGGATTGCGGGCAACTGCAATCTGCACGGCGCTGCCGCGGTCACCGGCATAAAAACGCATCCGCGTCGCCCCACGCGATCAAGACACCATGCTTCTTGTCTTTGCCAAGCATGGGAAACATCTGCGTGATCTTCCTAGACGTAGTCCGGCGCAAACTGTTCAAGATCGAGCGTCGGGCGTTCTCCGACATCGCCACGATGGGCGTCAAGAAACGCCCCTGCCGCCTCCCGTCCCTTGTCGCGCAGCATGGTCATAAAATCCCATTCGGCATTCATCTTGGACGTGTGATCAAGTTCCAGCATCACATCACTTGCAATCAGATGCATGCGCATGGTGCCCCAACTACTGGCTTCGCATTGATGGGGCGGCATGTCCTTGCGGATCACCGATATCATGCGCAGTTCCTTGACCAAGCTGCTGTTAAACGAAATCTCGTTCAAACGGCTTGATATCTCGTGCGAGGTTTTCGGGATCCCCGGCCGTTTCACCGGATTGATCTGTACGAGCACCGTGTCATTGGCCGAACATTCCCGCACCAGCGGGCCAAGGCTGGGATTGCCGGAATATCCCCCGTCCCAATAGGGCACGCCATCAATCTCGACCGTCTTGTAAATATTGGGCAAACAGGCAGAGGCCAGCAAAACATCGAGACTGATATCGGGGTTGCGAAACACCCGTGCCTGCCCGGTTTCGACATTGGTCGCAGTGATGAAAAGCTTGGTCGGGCTTTTGTTTAGCAAATCAAAATCGACCACATCTTCCAAAAGCCCCGCCAGCGGATTGTCCCCCACCGGGTTCAAATCATAGGGCGAAAACATTTTGGCCGACATATCCAGCCACTGATACATCGGCGAATTGCCAAGCGACCAATTGCCAAACAAAACATCAATCGGGCTGCGTTGAAGCGGGCTCAACCGCGCGGCTTCGGAGACGGCCGACCAGAACCGCTCCAGATCCTCGCGCGCCCCGTCATATTTGCCCTTGCAAAAGCCCGAAGTCACCACGGCCGCATTCATCGCCCCCGCCGATGTCCCCGAAATCGCCTCAAGCTCGATCTCTTCATCTTCAAGCAACCGGTCCAGAACGCCCCAGGTAAACGCCCCGTGCGATCCCCCGCCCTGCAGGGCAAGGTTGATCTGTTTGCGGTTGGTCGCCGTCGATTGCTTCGCACGCTCGCTCATGCCATCTCCTGCACCTAGGTCATAATGTTCGGCTTACTGGTCATGATATGTCGCAAACCGCACCATCTGCCAGCAATGATATCAAATGGTCGAAAGCTATCCCGGCCTAATACCACGTCAAACTGGCCGGAAGGTCCTGCTTGGGGGCAAGGGCAATAACCTGATCAAGGAACAATCGCGCAATAGGCGACAGGCTCTTGCTTTTGCGCGTAATCACGCCGATATGGCGATTGCGTTCCGGGGTGGTCAGTGGCACAAAAACGAGCTTTTCGGGTGCCGCCATATCCGAAACACGCGCGGCCAGTTCCGGCAGAACCGTGATCCCCACCCCTTCGGCGACCATGGCGGCCAGTGTGATGGTGTTGGATGTTTCAACAATCGGGCGCGGCAGGATCGGGCCGGTTGCGCCCAATGCGATATCGCTGCCTTCCTCTGCACTTCTGGCGTTCGGATCAAGCGATTTCAGCACCTTTTCCTCGGCCCGCATGGCCTTTTGCGCCCGCGCCAGAACCGTTTTCGCCGCCGGAATTCCCGCCGCCACCGCATCGCGCACAGCGGGGCTCAGGACCGGCATGGTTTCGCTTGAAAGGTCACTCGTCACACCGGGCTGCGCCATCAGTGCCCCGGTCCCGGACTCCGGCCCCAACCCGACCAGCTTCTCGCCGGTCAAGTCCGACCACCGCAAAACCGACTTTTGGGCAAAGGCATGATCGGCCCGGCACAGCACGCCAAACCGGTCGGAAAATAGCGGGCGAAAGGCAATATCGGGCAACGCCTGCCACTCCCCGGCAATCCCGAAATCGGCGGCATTATTTGCCACCGCCTCATGCACTTCACCGGCATTGCGTTCATCCAGACGAATGCGCGCATCGGGATGGGCAGCGACAAATTCGGAAATCACAGCGGGCAAAATACGCGTCAAAACAGATGGTGCGGCTGCAATCGTAATCTTGCCGCCAACACCTTTGGACAGCGCATCCAGATCACCAAGCGCCTCTTCAAAATCGGCCAGCA
>NZ_DBGS01000010.1:0-5450 GCF_002295455.1 Thalassospira sp. UBA848
TGAAGGTCGGAAAGATGTATGAATTTCATGTCGATGCCCTATCATGGCGGAAAGCTTTTGAAATCATGGTCGTTTTTACCATTCGTGAAAAGATATAAACGCCGATGGAAGATGCCGTTCGTAAAAGATCAGTGACAATTGCCGGGCACCGGACGAGCTTTTCACTTGAAGATGCCTTCTGGGACGAATTGGTCGGCATTGCGCAGCGGCGCGACATGACCTTGGCCGAATTGGTTGTTGAGATTGACACAGATCGCGAAGGCAACCTGTCGAGTGCCCTGCGTCTGTTTGTTTTGCGCGATCTGCAAAGCCGCGTTCCGAGTGCGGATGACGATGCCAAGC
Organism: Thalassospira sp. UBA848; assembly: GCF_002295455.1. Classification (NCBI taxonomy): domain Bacteria; kingdom Pseudomonadati; phylum Pseudomonadota; class Alphaproteobacteria; order Rhodospirillales; family Thalassospiraceae; genus Thalassospira; species Thalassospira sp. UBA848. The sequence continues at coordinate 343 of NZ_DBGS01000010.1, forward strand.
TGTCGGATCCTGAAAGTCACAGCGACCGGATTTAAGTGAGGGATCCATGTGTGGCATTGCTGGCATCACCGAACCAAACGACCCCGGTTCCGTTCGTGCCATGCTTCAGTCTATTGCCCATCGTGGGCCGGACGCATCGGGCGTTTGGGATGATCCGGTCGGGAAGGTCTCTGTTGGTTGTGCTCGGTTGGCCACGACGGACCTGACGCATCAGGCCAATCAACCATGCGTCACATCCGATGGGCGGTTTGTGCTGGTGTTTAACGGCTACATCGCGGGACATCGGCGCAGGATAGGTGATGCAATTGCCCGCGGGCTGAGATGCGAAACCGGGAATGATGCGGAACTTGTATTGGTGCTTATGGCCGATGCCATCCGACGCGGGCATGAGCCGACAAAGGTGCTTGAAACCCTGTCCGGGCAATATGCGCTTGCGCTGTGGGATACTGTGCAATCTTGTCTGTGGCTGGCGCGGGACCCGCTGGGTATCAAGCCGCTCTATGTTCTGAACCTGCCAGCCGGACAAATCGCATTTGCGTCCGAGATATCGGCGTTTTCTTCAATCGCACCGACAGCACCGGACGAGAGCATCAAGCCAGGCTATCTTGCGCATCTGTTCGTGCATGCACCACAGACCGGGGCACAGGGCGTGACGCTTTTGCCGCCGGGCAGGGTCCTTTGCTGGCGGGGTGGCAGTGTTTCATCAGCAATGATCGTGCACCCGGCACAAAGCCGAACACAGGCGGTGGCACCGCAAGTGTTGCTATCGGCTGTTCGACAGTCAGTTGCCGATGCAATGGATGTGGACTGCCCCGCTGGAACACTGGTGTCCGGCGGTCTGGATAGTGCCGGGGTTGCCGCATTGGCCAGCGACATTGCCCGGGAACGCGGGCAGGAACCGCCAGTGGCATTTGTCATGGGGTTCGAAGATCCGGCTTATGACGAAACCGCTGCCGCGCAAAACCTGTGCAAGCACCTCGGGCAAGAACTGCATGTCGTATCTGCTCCGACAACTGCTGAGGAAATTCATCAGGAACTTTGTGCCGGTTTGCAAGCTGTCGGTGGGCCGTTTGCCAATCCTTCGATTGTTTTGATGCGACGTCTTTCAAAAGCAGTAAGTGCAGAGGTCAAAGTATGTTTGTCAGGTGATGGCGGGGATGAGCTTTTCGGCGGCTATCCGCGTTACCGGGCCGCGCAGCTTTACGAGAAATACTGGCGCCATGTGCCGGGACCTCTGCGGCGACTGACGGCAAAACTGTCCGGGTTGGGTGATCACAGGGAAATGCATCGCTTTCTTGCCGGGGCGTCATCGGGTGCAGAACATGCTTTTGCCAGCTGGAATAACCGCTGTCCAATTTCTGAGTGTGACGCCCGGATGGTGACGCGACCATATCAGAACACAGGGCTTGCGGATGGGATGATGGGCTTTGATCGTGATGTGACGCTTCCGGGTAATCAGCTTGCCATGTCAGATCGATGCGGGATGGCATTTGGTCTGGAATATCGTTTGCCGCTTTTGGGGTATGATGTTGTGCGCCTTGCCGCTTCAGTGCCTGCATCACAGCATCTTAAACAAGGTCCCAAAACACTCTGGCGTCAGGCAATTGCGCCATACCTTCCGGCCAGGCATGTGCAAAACCGCAAGATCGGCTTCAATCCGCCGGTGGCGGACTGGCTCCTCGGGGTGGCCAGGTATCATTGGGGCGATGAGACCGATATCCTGAACGCCATTTTTGCGGGGGTGGATATCCCAACCGACAGCAAATCCCGATACTGGCGGCGGGCCGTATCCGGAAAGGATCTGGATATGGCGCTTGGTGTATGGGCGCTGATGGTCTGGCAGATATGGCTCGGGCAGGTCGGCTCAGGCGTGCGGGGAACTGCTGATACTGCGTGAACGGCGATACAGGTTAAGTGCGGTTAACGCCGTCGGTGCCAATTGAACCACCTGACGGGAAAGTGACAACAATCGACCTTCGTCTGGCTCGTGGTCTTCAAAAATCGACTGGGTTGTCTCGCATAGTTCAGAAAGCTGGCGCAGACCAAAAGTGCCCGACGTGCTTTTAAGCGCATGGACTTCGTTGCGCACCGTTGTCATGTCATCTTCTGACAGGGCTTTGTCAATTTTGACCAACCGGGACTCAGTTTCATTGATGAAAATCTCGATGCCGCATCCGGCCCCCTCATCTCCGGCATCTGTATAAAGCTGTTCAAGAATGCGAACATCAAGAACCGGGCTGGTCAGGGACTGCGGGCGGACCGTACGACCAATCCTTGCGCCCTTGCTGCGTTGCTGGACGGGATCGTCATCACGCGTGGTGCTGCCACGCCGGTTGATCAAATCCTGCATGGTTTCGATCAATTTTTGCCGATGAATGGGCTTGTTGATGAAGTCATCAACACCAGACTGACGGGCAATTACATTCCAGTCCCGTGACTGATGGGCTGAAAGCGCAATGATCGGGGTGCGTGATACCGGGCCGCTCATGTGGCGAATGCGTCTTGTCGTATGAAGCCCGTCCATATCGGGCATTTCAACATCCATCAATATCAGGTCTGCAGTCACACCACGCTTGAGCATGTTCAATACAGTCTGGCCGTTACTGGCTTCGACAATGCTATATCCTTCTGCTTGAAGGATACGTTTGGCGACCAAACGATTGCTCTCGCTGTCGTCGGCAATGATCACCGTGCCGATCTTGCTATCGTTGGCAGAGGATTCAAGGTCAGGGCGGTCGGCTTGCGGGACCTGGGGTTTTACAAAACACACCGAAATCATGCCGCCATCGGCCAGTTCGGTTTCGCTGAAAATCAGGTCTTCCTCGGCAACACCGGAAATCAGTTGTTCCCACGCCGGATTGGCAAAGACAATCCGTTCGTCTGCGTCAAAAAGCGCAATGCCTGCCTGCGCTTGTTTAAGGGAATCAATAATCTTCGTTTCCATGGTGTGTCCAAGGTTCGTCCAACGATTCGGTGTTTTGATCTCCACCAGTAAGCACTTTCTGTCGCCCGGTATGAAACGCTTGGGTTCATCCGGGATGCCAATTTATTTTTACAGTTTTTTCTAATAAGTCCATGTTTTTTCGAGAACACACCAATTGCACGCGGTGTCGCAACGAAACATTTCTTCGAAACACATGTTTCATATTGTTAATTTTTGAAACATGTGTTGCGTGATGGTGCGAGCTGTGTCGTAATCCTTCGTTCCTTGTGGACTGGGGATCCGGGTGATGGGTGTGCAAACAGATCTGCGTGAAAAACTGATTTCGGACTATGCGAAGCTAAGCCCGCAAATGCAGAAGGCTGCGCGTTACATTCTGGATCATCCAAACGATGTGGCGCTGCGCTCGATGCGCGCACTGGCGCGCGCGGCCAACGTTCCGCCAAGCACGGTTACCCGCCTGATGAGTGCAATTGGTGTCGAAAACTGGCGGGATTTTCGCGATCATTATCAGGATCGCTTGCTGGACAATCCCACAAGCTATGCGCAGCGGGCCCGTGAAACCCAGCGCACTGACAATGATTCCAACCGTGACGCGCACTTGCTTGAAAGCATATGCCGAACGGAAATCGACAATATCAGTGCCGCATTTTCCCCGGATTTTGTCCCACACATGATTGATGCCTGCGAAGCAATTGAAGATGCCCGACAGGTCTTTATCGTTGGCAGTGGTGCGGCGTACCCGGCAGCATTTCAGTTTGCCTATGCCTATCGGCTGTTTTGTGACAATGGCGTTCTGGTTGACGGGCGCTCAGGTGCCTTTGGCGATGAATTGCGGGGCATCGGGCGACGCGACATTTTGATTGCGGTCGGGGCGAAACCCTATATCCGCGATACGGTGCGGGCTGTCGAATATGCCCGTTCCCAGCATTGCCCGGTTATCGCCGTCACTGATTCCGATGTGTCGCCAATTGCGGTGAATGCGCGGACCACGTTGGTCGCCCGTGATACATCGCAGTCCTTTTTCCAAAGTTTTACCGCCGCCCTTTCGGTCATGCAGGCCCTTGTTGCCCTGCTGGTTGCACGCGGTGGCCCGAAGGCCCTGCAACGAATTGCCGCTGCAGAAGAACAACTCGCTGTCTTCGATACATACCTTGAAGACTAGACATTTTACGGAAAGTCCGAACATGACCAACGCGTCACACTCTGCCAATTCCTCTAGGCCGGCTGCTAATGCTGGAACCCGTGTGCTCCATCGTACGAGTACATCCATTCCGCCATGCGCTGTTCGCGGCGAGGGGATCTATATTTTTGACCAGAATGGCAAAAGCTATCTGGATGCTTGTGGTGGCGCAGCTGTTTCATGCCTTGGTCATTCCGATCCGGATGTCCGGGCTGCAATGCATACGCAGATTGATCAGATTGCCTATGCCCATTCCGGGTTCTTTTCATCCGATGCGATGGAAGAACTGGCCGACGAACTGTTCGCGTCGGCACCTGAAGGCATCGACAAGGTCTATTTTGTTTCCGGCGGATCAGAGGCGACCGAAGCAGCCCTTAAAATGGCGCGCCAGTATTTTCTGGAGATCGGCCAGCCGGACCGCAAATACGTCATTGCCCGTCGGCAATCCTATCACGGCAATACTCTGGGTGCGCTTTCGGTGGGTGGCAATATGTGGCGGCGCAAACAGTTTGAGCCGCTTCTGATCACGGCAAGCCACATTGCACCTGTTTATCAGTATCGCGATCAACGCGACGATGAAACGCCAGAAGCATATGGCCTGCGTGTTGCCAATGAACTGGAAACCGCAATCCTCGAACTTGGGTCTGAAAACGTTGCGGCATTCGTCGCCGAGCCGGTTGTCGGGGCAACCGCGGGTGCGCTGGCACCTGTGCCCGGTTACTTCAAACGTGTCCGCGAGATTTGCGATCAATACGGTGTGTTGCTGATCCTTGATGAAGTCATGTGTGGCATGGGCCGCACCGGAACCCTGCATGCGATTGAACAGGAAGGCATTTCAGGTGACCTGCAAACCATCGCCAAGGGACTTGGTGCCGGATATCAGCCGATCGGGGCGGTGCTTGTTTCCAAGAAAATCAACGATGCGATTGCCAATGGATCGGGTTTCTTCCAGCACGGTCATACCTATCAGGGCCACGCCACGGC
>NZ_DBGS01000010.1:5863-7493 GCF_002295455.1 Thalassospira sp. UBA848
AGGCAAAACTGGGTCAGCATCCGTTTGTTGGTGATATTCGTGGTCGCGGTCTGTTTCGTGGTGTGGAGCTTGTCGCAGATCGTGAAACCAAGGAACCGTTTGACCCGGCCCTTAAAATCAATGCCAAGATCAAGAAGGCCGCGTTTGCGCGCGGTCTGATGGCTTATCCCATGGGCGGCACGATTGATGGCGTGCGCGGTGACCATGTTCTGTTCGCGCCGGCCTTTATCATCAATGAAAACGACGTCACCAAGATCGTCGAGTTGTTTTCAAGTGCGCTTGATGATGTGTTTACGGCAGAGGGGCTGGCATAATGGCACATGGCGACAAGCCGTTTTTAATTGCATCGGCACCGAACGGCGCGCGCAAGACAAAAAGCGATTTGCCGAACATTCCGATCACACCGGCTGAGGTCGCCAAAACGGCGGCAGAATGCAAGGCCGCTGGTGCGGCAATGATGCATCTGCATGTTCGCGATGAAGATCAAAAACACAGCCTTGATGTTGGCCGGTATCGTGAAATGCTGGCGGAGGTGAGATCATCGGTTGGCGACGACATGCTGCTGCAGGTTACGACCGAGGCGGTGGGCATCTACACAGCACAACAGCAGATGGAGGCGATCAGGAGCCTTGTGCCCGAAGCCGTTTCCATTGCCATTCGCGAAATTGCGCCGTTGGATGCAGACCTCAATGCGTTGAAATCATTCTTTGAATTCATGCGCGAAGCCAAAATCGCACCACAGCTGATCCTGTATGTGCCCGAAGATGTCGCGCGCTTCAATCAACTCGTTGAAATTGGTGTCCTGCCCGGTGACAAGTTTCCGGTTCTGTTTGTGCTGGGGCGTTATACAGCGGGGCAGGTATCAGAACCTTATGATCTTTTGCCATTTATCGGAACCAGTCGGTATGTGTCGGAATGGATGCTGTGTGCGTTTGGTCGTTACGAGAATGCCTGCATTCTGACCGGTGCGGGACTGGGTGGGCATGCGCGCATCGGGTTCGAAAACAATCACCTTAGGGTTGACGGATCGCCTGCTTCGAACAATGCTGAACTGATTGCCCAAGCGCACGATGGTGCGATCCTGATGGGACGCAAAATCGCAACAGGTCAACAGGCCCGTCAAATCATGCAGCCCATCTGGTAAAACGGGCTCGCGAACAAGAAAAAATGAAGGAATACCTGATTCCTCAGGGAGAATTCGGGGTTATAGGCTTTTATTCCGACGTGTCGGACACTATAATCCCGCCGCCGAAACATCTGATTCTTCTGATGTTTCCGTTAAATTCAGTTGTTCGATGTCGAACGCTGAGAATGCCTAATAATAGGGTGTAAAAAGGGAGCGAATCCTTATGAAAAAACTTATCGCTGTAGCGGGTGCAGTCGCTGCAATTGCTGGTGCTTCACTGTTTTCCGGTCAGGCCTCGGCACAGGAAAACCGTTTCATCACCATCGGCACTGGTGGTGTGACCGGTGTGTACTATCCGACTGGTGGCGCGATCTGCCGCCTGGTCAACAAGGATCGCAAAGAGCACGGTATTCGTTGCTCGGTCGAATCCACTGGTGGTTCGGTTTACAACATCAACACCATTCGTACCGGCGAGCTGGACATGGGTGTTGCCCAGTCTGACTG